>JAGVSV010000289.1 GCA_019137115.1 Bacillota bacterium | reverse complement strand
CGTCCACCCTTTAGCCGCCCCGCAGTTCCCGCACGCTGTCCACCAGCGCCCTGAGATTGTCAAACGGGAAGCCGTTGTCGGCTTCGATATAGAACCACGATCCGCCCTCGTCCATGCGGAATATACTGTATTCCCTGCGCACCAGCGCGCGCACATCGGCCGGCGTGCCGAAGGTCATGGCATTGGCGCGGTCGGTATGGACCGCCACGGCCAAGCCCAGCCCCCGGCAGGTGTCGGCGAGCGTTCGCATGTCATACGCCGGTAGTTGCGGCCAGATGGCCGTCACGCCGATCTCGCGCAAATCCGGCAGGATGGGCATCACCTGCCCGCAACTGTGGAACACAATGTCCAGGCCCGCCTGAACCGCCGGCGCAAACAGCCGCGCCAACCGGGGCTTGAAAAACGCGCGCCACATGTCCGGATGCATGATCATGCCCCGCTCGGTGCCGTAGTCATCGCCAAAGGCCATGCCGTCCGCGCCGGTGTCCACCGCCACCTGCACGTCCCATGCGTGATGCGCGATGATCCTGTCCGCCAGCAAGCCCAGCCGTTCATCCCTGGTCGCCAGCGCACAGAGCACCTCTTCGTCCGGCAGCAGCGAGCGCAGCCGTTCCAGCAGCGTGCCAGCGTGGTTCAGTTTATAGTGCGTGCGCTGGTGCTTTTCGGTCTCCGCCCGCAGCGCGGCGATGTTCACGGGTGGCCGTGCGGGCGGCACATACCCCGCCGCATCGTCCAGCGTGGGCACCGGATATTCACTGGGAATGCCCGCGATGCCAAAGATCCGGTATTCCCACACCGTGCCCCAGTCATCCCGCCGATATTCGCGGTACGTGCCGTCCGGGGCCACCGCATCCTTTGGCGGCGCGGGCACCGCCACGCGCCGGAAGGGTGCAAAGTCCCCCGGCAGCGTGGCGTACAGGTCGTTCAGCTTTTCGCCGTGCTCAAAGTACCCCACTGGCGTGTAGTAATACTGCACCGGCACGCGATCCGGCCTCCTGTACCGCATCGCGGCCCTGACCCGGTCGCGGCCGGTCACGGGGCCTGGATGTCCAGCACCACGCACCCCGGCTGCTCGCTCAAGTCCCCTTTGGTCACGCGCAGCAGCGGGTAGTGGGCGGGGGCGGGCGGGGACATCAACTGCTCAAAGGGTTCGGAGGTGGCAATCACGCTGTAGCCGCCCAGCGCGGTGCGGAAGTGCATCGGGATCACCACGCGCGCCCCGCTGCTGCGCGCGATGTCCGCGGCTTTCTGAGCGTCGATCGTGTAATGCCCGCCCACGGGAATCATCAGGATGTCCACCTTTTTGAGCGCCTGCGCCAGCACTTCGTCAGGCAGGTCGCCGATGTCGCCCATGTGCGCCAGCGTCAGGCCGTCGGCCTGAATCACAAAGCACAGGTTCTGCCCGCGCTGCTGGCCATGGTGGTCATCGTGGAAGCTGTGGTAGCCCCTGATCTTGACGTCATGCGGCAGGTTGTGCGGGCCCGGCTCGCGCAGGATGACCGGGTTGCCCAGCACCTTGCTCACCTCGGTGTGGTCGCCGTGGCCGTGGCTGATGGTCACCACGTCGGCTTCATAGGTGCCCATCGGGTAGCCGGTAGCGGCGTTGAACGGGTCGGTCAGGATTCTGAAGCCGTCCGCGGTTTCCAGCAGGAATTCCGAGTGTCCGTGATAGGTGATCAGCATGTTACCCCTCCTTATGTATCGTCAGGTCAGCAGGTTGGATGCAGTCAATAAGCGCACCGCACCCACCGGCGGCGCGGTGCTTGTGCGCAGGGCGACGGCCAGCGCTTCGCCCAGATGTTTTGTCAGCGCCGGGATGTCCTTCTGGTTCATCAGGTGAAACGCGCGGCGCACGATGGCTACGTCCGGCAGCGCGTCGGGCGTTTCGTGCATCAACAGCGCTTTGCAGATGCCCCACAGCGCGAATGTGTGGTCATTGGGCGCGGGCAGCGGCCGGCGCGGCAGGCTGCCCAGCCACTTTCCCAGCGCTTCCGCCGTCCAGTCGATGTGGGCGGTGTTGCCGGTAACATCGACACAAAACCCCAAGGCCGTCAGCGCTTCCCCGGCCGCACGCGCCGCTTTCGCCCCATACCGCGCCGGGAAATCGCTGACCAAAAAGGCGCGCCCTGTCCTGTCGGGGGCGACAAGGCAGGGCGCGGGCAGCGCAGGCAGCACCTGCGCGCGGATCAACTCAAACGGGGTCACGCGGGCTTCCGGCAAAGTCGATGCGCAGATGGTGCACCGACGCGTATTGCCCCTGGATATCCAGCTGGTACTTGAGCGATATTTCGCCCTGACCGCCCTCATCGACATGATAGTCCACCCGGGACGGAAAAATGCCCATGTCAAACGTGCCAAACGGCGTGCGGTAGCTGCTCTCAAAGCGGCGGCCTTTCTGGAACACCATGTTGGTGCCATAGGCGCCGTCGCGTTTCATCGTGACCGTCCCACCGTCCATGGTCATGGTGATGCGGTGTTTCTCGTTGGAGTCAGACTGGCTTTCCTCATACCTGAGTTTCCATTTGTCCCGCGACCCGGACAGCGTGCCCATCGTGGTCAGCCGCATGGCGTCATCCTCTTCCCCCCTGTGCATGGCCACGCCGGTCACCGTAAGCAAAACGGGTTTGTTGCGCATTCAGTCCACCTCCTTGCAATTCGATTATAGCATACCCCCATCGTGGGTGAAACATCACGATGGGGGTGGAGATGAACGGTCTGTAACAAATCCGCCTATATCGCGCTGCTCAGGTCCCAGTCCTCGCGCAGCTTGGGCACGTCCTGCACCAGCCGCCG
>JAGVSV010000050.1 GCA_019137115.1 Bacillota bacterium | reverse complement strand
TGCACCTGTCCGCCCAAAGCGCCGGTGTGCACCTGCCACCGGCAGCCGCTGGCGCATATCCTGGGCAGCGGCGCGGTTAAGCCGTCCAAAGAGGAAACGGACAGCAACCCCCGCGCACGCAGCGCGGTGCTTCGCGCCGTGGAAAAGGTGGCATGATGCTGTACGTTGTGGCTACCCCCATCGGCAACCTTACCGACATGAGCCCACGCGCAATCGAGACGCTAAAGACCGTTGACATCATCGCGGCCGAGGACACGCGGGTCACGCGCAAGCTGCTCACGCACTTTGACGTCCGCACGAGGCTGGTCAGCTGTCATGAGCACAACGAGACAGGCCGCGCCGGATGGCTGGTGGAACAGATGTTGGCCGGGCAGTCCGTGGCGCTGGTCACGGACGCCGGTACCCCGGCAATTTCCGACCCCGGCGCGCTGGTGGTGCGGGCAACCCACGAGGCCGGCATCCCCGTCATGGCGGTCGCAGGACCCTCGGCGTTCGCGGCGGCGCTGTCGGTCAGCGGCTTTGAAAGCCGGGAGTTTACGTTTTTCGGCTTTCTGCCCCGACGGAAAAAAGAGCTGACAGAAAAGTTAGCTTCCATGGCCGGAACCGTACAAACCGCGGTGCTGTATGAATCGCCCCACCGCGTGGTCGGGCTGATGCAGGCGGTGGCCGAAACCTTTCCCGGTATCCAGGTCAGCGTCAGCTGCGACCTGACCAAGCTGTACGAAAAGACGCTGCGCGGGCCGGTGGAAATCGTGCTGGACATGCTAAAGGCCAACGAAAACACCGAAAAAGGGGAGTACTGCGTGGTGCTGGATCTGCACGAGGTCCAGGGGCAGACGCAGGCGGCGCAGACCGTCAGCCTGGAGGCGCAGCTGTTGGACCGGGTATTGGGCGGCCAGAACATGCGCGACGCCATACAGGCGCTGGTCGAAGGCGGCGCAAAAAAGAACGCGGTGTATGCCGCTGCGCTGCGCCTTAGGACCATGCTGAAGGAGGACGATGTCGGCGTATCGTGAAATAAACGCGCATTTTTTCTTCCGGAAAGCAGGAAGAATGGTTCTTTTGTTGAACGTGGTAATTGGCGGACGTTGGTGTTATCATTACGTATGATGCCGCGCGAAGAGTGAGGAGGATGCATGATGGAGTTTCAGGAGCAGTTGCGATTGCTCACGCAAAGAAAGACAGCTGCGGATGGCGGGGTGCAAGCGCAGGTGCCTGAAGGGACGGCCCGGCTGGGCGGAACATTGTTTGACGCCGGTTCCTTTGTGGAGATCGGCGCGCTGCAGGCGGAGGCCAACTGCCTGACGGGCCATGGCCTGGTCAACGGGCGGCCGGCGTATTTGATCGCGCAGGATCCCGAAGCCTCGGGCGGCGCGATGGGTCAAGCGCAGGCCGCCAAGATGGTGCGGGCGCTGGACATGGCGGAGCGCGCGTGCGCGCCGGTGGTGTTCCTGCTCAACAGCCAGGGCGCCAAGGTGTTGGAGGGCGCACAGGTATTGGGCGCTTACGCGGACGTTTTTACGCGCATGTCCGCATTGTCCGGCGTGTGCCCGATGCTGGCCGTGGTCAATGGGCCGTGCGTGGGCGCGGCGGCGCATTTTGTGGGATTGGCGGACATCGCGATCGCCGTGGAAAAGAGCGCAGTCGTGCTTCCGGCGTCTGCCAGCGTGCTGCACGCGGTGCATGGCGTTGATGCGAAAACCGTTGGCACGGCGGACGCCGGGCTGCGGCAGGGCACGGTGGCGCTGACATCGCCCGATGAGGCGGCCGCGCTGGCGCTGGCAGCCGCGCTGGTCGACCTGCTGCCTTCGTCCGCAATGGACATGGCGCCCTTTGTGGAGGGAGATGATCTAAACCGCCTTCTGGACGACGCTGCGGCGGGCTCCGGGCTGCACCTGGTGCAGGCGATGGCCGACCACGGCACGGGGATTGAGCTGTACGCCCCCTATGGCAAACGCGCGCACACCCTGTTGGCTCGCGTCGGCGGCCGCACATGCGGCATCATCAGCACCGAGTTTGCCCAGGAAGCGGGCCGTTTGGACGCGGCATCCTGCGACAAGATCGCGCGGTTTGTGCGCTTCTGTGATACGTATGACCTGCACGTGCTGACGTTGATCGATTCCGAGGGCCTGGACGTGCCCACCCAGGACGAGCAGCCCTGGCTGATGCGCGCCGCCAGCGACATGCTCGCAGCGTACGCGGACGCCTCCTGCCCGAAGGTGGCCGTGGTCACCGGCAACGCGATCGGCACGGCCTATGTGGCTTTTGCCGGCAGGTCGGTGGCGGACGTCACCTATGCCTGGCCGGCCAGCGTGATCTCCCCGCTGACCAAGGAAGCGGCGGTGCAGACCTTTGAGGCCGATCAGATCAAGGACACCGACCGCGCGACGCTGGAAGCGCAGTACGCGCAGGAAGCCGACGGCTTGCATGCCGCGCAGCAGGGCCTGGTGGACGATGTGATCGACCCGGCCCAGACGCGCAAGTATGTGATCGCGGCCATGGAGATGCTCGACGGCAGGTAAGTCAAAGCGCGGCCGTAGCATCCCGCGCGGAAGGAAGTGGTACATTTCATGGATACATTGATTGACGGATTGGGGGCAAGCCGCGCACGGAAGCCACGGCCGTTGCCGTGCCGGAGCCGGGCGCTGCGCCCGCACCCCTGGTGCAGGATGCACAGGACGGGGCGCTGGTGGCCGTGATCGCCGCCGCCATCGCCGCCGTCTGGCAGCAGGAGCCCCTGCCGCAACAGCCGCAAGGCTTTGTCGTTCGCAGAATACGCCGTATATAAGCCGGGGCGCGCTCTGGCATTTAAATGCTTAAAATTGAAAGGGGATTCATCCATGCGTAAGTTCACTGTATCGGTCAACGGAACCGCCTACGAAGTTGAGGTAGAGGAAGCCGGCGTGGCGTCGGCACCCCTGGCCGCGCCTGCGCCTGTTGCGGCGCCCGCAGCGCCTGCGCCGGTCGCCACCGCACCCGCCCCTGCTCCCGCGCCCGCGCCTGCTAGGGCAGCCGCGCCCGTTGCCGGCGGCCAGCAGATCAAGAGCCCG
>JAGVSV010000302.1 GCA_019137115.1 Bacillota bacterium | reverse complement strand
CGGCGGCAGCGTGGATACCCGGCTGTACCGGCTGACGGACAGCGACATCATGGGCTACGCCAGGCCCCGCTATTGACGAAACGGAGGGACATATGTTCACAATTGGGTTTATCGACTATTTCCTGGATGAATGGCACGCCAACAACTACCCGGACTGGATCCGCGAGGCGTCCGGCGGCGCCATGGCAGTCACGCACGCCTTTGGGCTGATCGACAGCCCGCTGGGCGGCCTGACCAGCGCCCAGTGGTGCGAAAAGTACGGAATCAAGCACGCCGCGACGATCGAGGAGGTCATCGCCGCGTGCGACGGCCTGATCGTGCTGTCGCCGGACAACCCGGAAATGCATCTGGAACTGTGCGAAAAGCCGCTCAAAAGCGGCAAGCCGGTGTACGTGGACAAGACGTTCGCGCCTGATCTTAAAACCGCGCGCGCCATCTTTGACATTGCCAATGCCCACGGCACCCCCATGTACAGCACCAGCGCGCTGCGCTACGCCGAGGAATATCAGGGCATCGATGTTAACGCCATCTGTTCCCTGCGCACGCTGGGGCCGGGCTCCTTTACGAACTATATCGTGCACCAGCTGGAGCCGCTGTGCATGCTGATCAAGGCAAAGCCCGTCAAGGCCATGTGCCTGACGCATGACAACTGCGTGACCATGGCCGCGGTGTTTGCGGACGGCCGCCACGCGGTGCTGTCCAATGTGTCGTCGGCGCCCGGGTTTGGCATGGATGTGTTTATGAAAGACAGCACCCAGCACATCACGGTGGCGTCTGACTTTTTCAAGGCGTTTATCAGGGAGTTGGTGGCGTTCTTCAAGGACCCGGTCCCCGCAGTTGATCAGGAGGAAACGCTGCGCGTGATGGCGCTGCGCGATGCCGGCATCCGCGCGCTGGAGAAGCCCGGGCAGTGGGTGGATGTGCCCACCTGATCAGGACACACATTTTTTGCCAGGGATTTCCCGGGAACTTGTTTCTTTCCCGCGCAACAGGGTATATAATCCCTGTAACCAACGGGAATGCGAAAGGAGCAATACCATGGGCATTATTTCCTGGATTATCCTGGGCGCGCTGGCGGGCTGGATTGCCAGCAAGATCACCGGTCACGATGAATCGATGGGCGGCATTGCCAACATCATCGTGGGCATTGTCGGCGCACTGGTCGGCGGCCTGATCATGAGCCTGATCGGCAAGACCGGCGTGACGGGCTTCAACATCAGTTCTTTCCTGGTCGCGCTGGGCGGCGCCGTGCTGCTGCTGGCAGTTTTCAAGGGCATCCGTCGCAAGAGCTGACCTGGTTTCCGTACATCCACCGCGGCACGAAAAGGGCCTCGCACACGCGAAGCCCTTTTCATATGCCAGCCTTTTATAACTGGCTTTACGCCATCCTGGCCAGCGCCTCGGGCTTGACCGCGTGCTGCAAGGGCTCGCCGTTCAGGTAGCGCCTGAGCTCTGCCAACAACAAATCGCTGTACGCGCGCACCTCGCGGCAGCCGTACCCGGCGATGTGCGGGGTAAGGATCATGTTGGACAGCGTCCAGAACTCATGGTCGCGGGGCAGCGGCTCCTGCGTGGTGACGTCAAGCAGGGCGAACCTGCCCGGCTCCTCGCGCAGGGCGCGGGCCAGATCCGCTTCCACCAGCTGCGCGCCGCGGCCGGTGTTCAAAAACGACGCGTGCGGCCCCATTTTCGAGAAATGCGCATAGGTGATCATGCCCACCGTTTCCGGATTGTTGGCCAGGTGGTTGGAGATGATGTCGCTCTTTGCAAATATTTCTTCCAGCGAGGCCTTGGTCACGCCCAGCTCCTGTGCGCGCGCGTCGCTCATGAACGGGTCAAACACCAGGATGATGAACGGATAGGATTGCAGCTGCTGGATTACCCGCGTGCCGATCGCACCGGCACCCAACATCCCCACGGTGGTTTCATAGTTGCCGGGGCAGTGGTTGATGGAGAAATCCTTGCCCGCTAAAAATGATTCCTCCCGGTACAGCTGCGCGGCGCGGTAAAACCCCTTGTTGAGGTGATAGATCGCCGCCACCGTAAACTGCGCCACAAAGTCCGCCATGGCCTGGTTGGCGGTGACCACCGTGACCCCGGCGTCCATGTACCCCTGCGCGAAGTATTTGACCGACCCGGCCGCGTACAGCAGCAATTTCAGCTTGGGGAAATAGGTCTGCACCTGTTCTTTTGTCAGCGCCGGGGTGCCCCAGGTGGACAGGATGACCTCCACATCAGCGATCTCCGCCTTGCGCGCGTCCAGCTCGGACTGACGCACCGGGGTGTCCAGCATGGTTAGGTTTTGGGCGATCACCGCCTCGCGGTCAGCAAACACAAAGTCCAGGCGGTTGGAGGTGTCCGTGGTAAAATAACAAGCTTTCATGGCATTTCCTTTGTTTCATCATATATTTTCATGGCATCCCGAGCAGCAATGCGCCTATCCCTTGACCGACCCCACCATCACGCCCTTGACGAAGAAGCGCTGCAGGAACGGGTACAGCACCATGATGGGCGCGGTGGACACCACGATCAGCGCATACTTGATCATCATGGCCGCGGCGATGTCCATGCCGGCGTCCAGACCCGAGACCATCTCGGAGTCCTCCCCCAGGATCAGCACCTGCCGGAGCACCAGCTGCAGCGGGTAGCGCTTGGGCGTCTGGATGTAAAGCTGCGTTCCAGTGCCCGATGGCATAGTACAGGATCAGCACGGCGGCGGTCGCGCCGGTCAGCGGGATCACCACATGCACGATGCGCCGCCAGTGGCTGGCACCGTCCAGCCGGGCGGCTCGCCGGTGGCCAGTTTGAGCAGCAGCGCGGTCACATCGGCGGATTCCACGATGGTAGCCGAAATGCCCGTGGCTTCCTGCCAGGTCTGGAATCCGGGCGCGTCCTGATAGCTGCTGTACCCAAACAGCGAAAGGTCGGAGTCCACGGTCGTCCAGATGGTCAGCTCCGGCTTGCCCTCCACGGGGTACACCTCACTGGCCAGCACGGGCGTGAACACCATCAGCAGCACCAATGCCACCGAAAGGATCCCCCAACGACGGGTTCTTGACGTGCAGGTTTCCTCCTATTCATTGTGCGCGGCCCGTTGCGGGCCAAAACCCGAAACGCCGCCGCACTGTGATGCGTTTATCATAGGCACGAGGGCCTGTTTTGTCAATGAACTTGCGCCCCGGCGGGCCAAACCCTATAATGGAAACG
>JAGVSV010000156.1 GCA_019137115.1 Bacillota bacterium | reverse complement strand
CATCTGGCAGCAGCAGCCCACGGTGGCGGCACCTGCGGCCAGCGCCAGGCCGGGGGTGAGCGCCACGCCTGCCTCCGGGGTAAACACCACAGCGGCCAGCGCCGCGCTGGAGATGGGCGCGGTCAATACCAGGCCAAACACCACCGACAGCACCACGCCCATCGGAATGGGCTGCAGAAGCGTGGCGGTCTCCACAAAGCCTTGCAGCGCGGCGATCGCGCCATTGATGGCCGGCGACAAAAGGGACGCAACGATGCCGCCGGACACGATCACGGTGGCGGGCACAACCAATATGTCCATCTTGGTGCGGCCGTACACCAGCTTGCCCAGCTCGGCGCCGACCACGGCGGCAAAATACGCCCCCATCACGTTGGACATGCTGTAGCCCACGGCGCCGGCGACAGCCGACGAAAACAGCGCCAGCTTGTCAGCCTTGAGCCCTGCCGCGATGGCCACGCCGATGGCAGCGCCCACCACGGGCGAGCGGGCGTTAACCACGTTGGCGTAGGTGGCAAGGAACGACAGGAACGGGATCTTCGCCATCTGCTCCAAGATCAGCCCGATGATCAGCGACGAGAACAGGCCCAGCGCCATCGCGCTCATCGCGTCCACCAGATACCGTTGGTATACCGTCTTCAGGATCTTGCGCATTGCGTCCTCCTACGATTTGATCAGGGTGCGGTCGCATGCCGCCAGCCACAGGTTGCTGCTGGCGTCCGACGGCATCCACAGCCCGCCGCGCGGGGACACGGTCATGGAAAGCAGCTGCGGCCCGTCCGGCAGGCAGCTGCGCTTGAACTGGCTGGCGAAAAAACGTTTGAAAAAGTTCTTCATCCAGCGGGCAATCTCGTGGCGATTGTACTGCCCGGCAAACGCCGCGTGCGCGCGCGCCATCAAGTCGGCGGGCGCGGCAAAATCGCGCAAAAAATGGTACAGGAAGAAGTCATTCAGGTCATACGGCCCCACGATGTCCTCGGTGTGCTGCCCCATTTCGCCGTCCTTTGGCGGCAGCAGTTCCGGGCTGACGGGGGTGTTGAGGATGTCGATCAGCGCATCGGCCGCCCCGCTGCCCGCGTGGTCTTCTGCATATGCAGCCAGAATCATGCGGATCGCCGTTTTGGGCAAGCCGCTGTTGACCGCGTACATGCTCATGTGGTCGCCGCCATAGGTGGTAAAGCCCAGTGCCAGCTCGCTCAGATCGCCGGGGCCCACCATCAGGCCGCCCACCATGTTGGCCAGATCCATCAGCACCTGCGTGCGCTCGCGCGCCTGGGCGTTTTCGTAGGCGGCGTCGTGCGTTTCGCCGCTGTGGCCGATGTCGTTGAAATGCTGGCGCACGCTGTCGCCGATGGGGATCACGCGGGGCTTTACCCCCAGGCCGGCCATCAGGCGCGCGGCATTGTCCTGCGTGCGCCGGGTGCTGCCAAACGCGGGCAGGCTGACGGCCACGAGGTTCTCAAGCGGCAGTGACAGCATGCGCAGCGCTTCCACCGACACCAGCAGCGCGTGCGCGGAATCCAGCCCGCCGGACACGCCCAGCGTCAGGTGGTGAACGCCGATATTTTCCATGCGCGTGGCCAGCGCCCGGGCCGCGCCGCGCGTCAAGTCCCGGCACCAGGCATCGCGTGCCGCTCCCTCCCCCGGGGCATAGGGAAAGCGGGGATCGGGCGGCGATACTGCAGTCGGGAGCACGCCCCCCGATGCGTCCGTATCACACAGCAGGTAGGCGTCCGGAGAAAAGGGCGGGCATTCGCTCAATACCTTTCCGCTGCGCAGGACGAGCAGCTGCCCGTCGTACACGCGGTCGGTGGTGGACTCCCGCACAGAGGCGTTGGCATACGCCGTGATGCCCGGCCATTGCGCGAAACGGTGCGCGCGGGCAGGACCAGCGCCGGCCAGAAAGGGTTCACCGCCAACGACCGCCGTGATGTCCGCGGCAGGCTGTGTGTTTTCCTGCGAAAAGCGCACCGTGACCGTCTTGCCGGAAACCTTGATGCGCGCGCGCGAAACCGGCACTTTGTGCCCGGCGACGTTGACATGCCCGCCCGCCGCGCCCGGTGCAAACCACTGGCCCGGCGGAACGGGGTTGGGCACAAGCTGCAACAGCCGCCCGTTTTGCGCAACCGCCGCCATGGACACGATGTGCCCGCCCGTGCGCACCGGCAGGCCGTATACGCAGGTGAGGTCGGCGGTTGCAAGGGCGATTTCCTGCGCGGCATCCAGGGCGGCGTCGGTGAGCGTTTCGGAATAAAACAGGTCGCCGCACCCGATACCGGTCAGGCACAGCTGTGGCAGCACAACCAGCCGCGCGCCATCTGCGCGCGCGCGCGCGATGACCGCCCGCATGCCCTCCACGTTCAAGCGCACATCGGCCGGCTTTCCGCCCGCCGCCGCGCACACAATCCGCATACCAACGCCTCCCCGAGTTCTTATACCATCTGCGGCTTTTCGTTGCAAGGGCGTGACATAAGCCATCCGGGTAGTCTATAATGGGCCAAAAGGGATATCGGAGGTGCAATATGCGCTTGGGCATCATGGGCGGAACCTTCGACCCCATCCATTGGGGCCACATCCACATGGCGCAGGCCGCGCTGGCGGAGCTTGGGCTGGACCAGGTGCTGCTGCTGCCCGACGGCGACCCGCCGCACAAGGAACCCTATGCCGCCTCGGCCGACCGGCTGCACATGGTGCGGCTGGCCGCGGGCGAGGATTTGCGCTTTGCGTGGTCGGACATGGAGATGCTGCGCCCCGGCTGCACCTATACCGTGGACACGCTGACGCATCTGAGCGAGATGTACCCCGGCTCCCAGCTGACCTACCTGATCGGCTCGGACACCCTCAAGGT
>JAGVSV010000291.1 GCA_019137115.1 Bacillota bacterium | reverse complement strand
GCAGAAAAAGGAATCCTTTGAGACCACCTTTTCGCACACCCCGGCCAACGAAGGGCAGTATTTCCTGGAGATCACCATCTACGACGCGGACTACAAAAGCGTGCGGCTGCAAACCCAGCCGTTCTACGCCTTTGCCGAAGCCGCCGAGGCCGACCCTGCCACCCTGCCGGGCAAGGTGAAGGCCATCGCCTCGGAGTTAAACGCGCTGAACCTGCCCACGCAGTATGACAAGGCGCTGTGGCTGCACGACTGGCTGACCGCCAACGCCGACTATGACGAGCCCATGACCATCCACACGCCGGAGGGCGTGCTGCTGCAAGGGAAGGGCGTGTGCGAAAGCTACGCGCTGGCGTTTAGTATCCTGCTGCATGAGGTGGACATTGAGGACATCTATGTCACCGGGTACAGCCGCGGCGAGCTGCACGCTTGGAACCTGGTTAATGTGGACGGGGAGTGGACGTACATCGACCCCACCTGGGATGACCCGGTGGGCGGCGGCAAGGAAGGGCACGACTATTTCGGGCTGACCAGCGACCTGATCGCGCGCGACCATGATTCCTCCTCGGCCAAGCTCGTGCCGCCCGCGGCCACGGGGCTTACGCACAACTGGGCGCTGCGCAACGGGGCAAAGTCCTTTACCGACGAGGAAGGCCTGTACGCGCTGCTCACCGAGGGCTTGCAGCAGAAACAAGCCGTGATCGACTATGTCTACCACGGCACGGACAAGTATTTTTATCTGAACGATCTGGTCGAACGCTGGATGAAGAACAATTTCCAGCGGTATTTCGTCACGTCCTACACCTACGGCGGCTCCAGCTATTCCGGCCGGGTGGAGGCGGAATACGGCGACTTTTCCGCCTACCGCACCTTCACCACCGAGGAGGAGTTCGGCGTTGTCATGGACGAGCTGCTCAACGCCAAGACACCGTTGCTCCAGGCGTACTACGTGGGGGAGGACCCGTACTTCGATTTCGGCTCGCTGGTTCGGAAATGGTTTGGCGAGCACATGGCGGACTACCCGATCGCCTCGTATGAGTACACCTACTACCCCAGCTACGGCGACATCAACGTCACATACAAATAGCCGGGTTTAGTTTTCGTGGACGGGCGCGGCCAGGTCCTTGAGCGTGGTGCCGCGCAGGTAGGCCTGGATCACCTGATCCAGCCCCGCCCATAGGCGCTGCGTCTTGCACGCGGCGGAGCGCTCGCACGCAATCCCTTCCTCGCCCACGCACACCACCGGCGACAGCGACACCTCGGTAAGCTTCAGGATGTCGGCCACCGCGTACGCTTCCGGCGGTCGGCTCAGGCGGTAGCCGCCGCCCCGGCCCTGCACCGCGTGCACATGCCCGGCTTTGGACATTACGTTCATGATCGCTTCCAGGTATTTCAGCGAGATGCCCTGCCGCTGGGCGATGGTGCGCAGCGGCACATACGCGCCGCGCGGCTGCTCGGCCAGGTCGACCATCACGCGCAGCGCATAGCGCCCGCGGGTGGAGACCATCATGGTTTTGGCGCGGCGGACATGCCCCCGCGCTTTTCCTTATGCGCCTTACCCATCGGTATACATCGGCGAGGACAGGTACCGATCGCCATTGTCCGGGAAGATGACCACGATGCGCTTGCCCGCGTTTTCGGGGCGGCGCGCCAGTTCCACCGCTGCCCACAGCGCCGCGCCGGAGGAAATGCCCGCCGGAATGCCCTCCAGCCGGATGATCATGCGGCCCATCTTGAAGGCGTCCTCGTTGGTGACCGTGATCACCTCGTCCATGACGTCCACGTCCATCACCTCGGGCACGAAGCCCGCGCCGATGCCCTGGATCTTGTGCGGCCCGGCCTTGCCCTGGGAGAGCACCGGCGAATCACGCGGCTCCACCGCCACGATCTTAAGCCCCGCGATGTGCTGCTTCAGGTACTGCCCCGCGCCGGTCAGCGTGCCGCCGGTGCCCACGCCGGACACAAAAAAGTCCATCTGTCCGTCGGTGTCCATCAGGATTTCCGGCCCGGTCGTGCGCGCGTGGATGGCCGGGTTGGCCGGGTTGGTAAACTGGCCGGGGATGAAACTGCCCGGCGTTTGCGCGGCAATCTCTTCCGCGCGGGCGATCGCGCCCTTCATGCCCTCGCTGCCCGGCGTCAGCTCCAGCTGCGCGCCATAGGCGGCCATCATGCCCCTGCGCTCGTGGCTCATGGTGTCCGGCATCACCAGAATCACCTTGTAGCCCCGGGACGCGCCGATGGCGGCCAGCCCGATGCCGGTGTTGCCCGACGTGGGCTCGATGATCGTGCCGCCGGCTTTGAGCGCGCCGCGGCTTTCGGCGTCCTTGACCATGCTCAGCGCGATGCGGTCCTTGACCGACCCCGCCGGGTTCATGCCCTCCAGCTTGGCGATCACCGTTGCGTGCAGGTTCAGCTCCTGCTTGATGCGGTTGAGCTCGATCAGCGGCGTGCGCCCCACCAGCTCCCCAAAATTCCTGTATATCGTGGCCATTCATACCCCTCCTGTCAGCCATTTTGCGGCAAAAACATTGCCCAGAACGTACCACAATGAACCTACCACGTCAATAGGGAATGAAGCGATTGACAAGCCCACGCCCCGCCTTTATAATCCCTTGTGCTGTCTTCAGCCTGCGGTCGTGGCGGAATCGGCATACGCGCACGTTTGAGGGGCGTGTGGTTAACACCGTACGAGTTCAAGTCTCGTCGACCGCACCAAGTCGGAGCAAAGTCCGCTTTGCTCGAAACCGGGAGTCTCTTTACAGGGCCCCCGGTTTTTCGCACCGCTCCCTTGCTCCTCCTTTTCCGACAAAGACGGGTGTCTTTGTCGGGTTGGGGGACGGGGTTCGTCGTCGCGGACTA
>JAGVSV010000153.1 GCA_019137115.1 Bacillota bacterium | reverse complement strand
GGCTTCGGGCAAACTCCACCACCACCTGGGCGCGGCTGCGCGGCATGCGCTTGCCGCTGCGCAGATACACGGGCATGCCTTTCCAGCGCGGGGTGTCCACCTGGGCGCGCAGGGCGACAAAGGTGGGGGTGTCGGAGCCTTCCTCCACCTTGTCCTCCTCCTGGTAGCCCTTCATGCCGTCGCCCGGCCCGTACTGCCCGAGCACCACGTCGCTGCGGGCGCTTTGCTCGGTGTAGAGCTTTAGCGCCTTGACCACGTCCTTCTTGGCTTTGCGCACGTCGCCTGCGTCCAGCGTTTCGGGCGGCTCCATCATCACCAGCGAGAGCATCTGCATCAGATGGTTCTGCAGCATGTCGCGCAGCACGCCGGACTGCTCATAATAGCCGCCGCGCGTGCCCACCCCCATCTGCTCGTCCAAAGAAATTTGGATGTTGTCGATGTGGTTTTTGTCCCAGAGCGACTCAAACACGCCGTTGGCAAAGCGCACCGCCAGGATGTTGCGGATCATCTCCTTGCCCAGATAGTGATCGATGCGGAAAATCTGCCTGTCGTTGAGGATGTCTGTCAGCGCCGCGTTTAGCTTGCGCGCGGTCGCCAGGCTTTCGCCGAACGGCTTTTCGATTAAGATGCGACCGTCATGGTCGCCGCGCTTCATGATGCCCGCATGCGTCAGCCGCTGGGCGATCACAGCAAAGTATTCCGGCGCGGTGGCCAGGAAGAACAGGCGCACGGCCTTCTCGCCAAAGCGGTGTTCGTCGCGCGCCAGTTCCGCGCCGAAGGCATCATACAGCGTGTCATCCGCGTGGAAGGGCAGTTTGCGGTAGTGCACCTTTTCAAGGAAGGCGCTGACGTGCGCTTCCTGATGGTTGCCCTGCAAAAAGCCTTTGAGCGCGGGCAGCGCCTGGTCGCGGTAGTCGGCCTCGCTCAAATCCCGGCGGCCGATCGCGTAGATGCGCGTGTCCCTGGGGATCAGGTCGCCATCAAACAGCGCGTACAGCGCGGGCAGCAGCTTGCGGTGCGTCAGATCGCCCGTCGCGCCGAAGATCGTAAGGATCAGGGGTTTTGTCCGGTCAGCCATGATATCCCTCCTGTTGGTACATGCCCATTCTACCCGCTTTGCGCGGGAGGTTACAAGCCGTATGGACACGTCCGCGCGCGGCGTCGTATCATGGGGCCGAAAAACCGCGATCAGGGAGGGCACGGCATGCTGGTGCTATCGGTCAATGTTGGCAGCACGTCGCTGAAATACCGGCTGTACCGGATGGACGGGGAAGTGGAGCTTGCCCATGGGCACTTTGAGGGCGTCGCGCGGGACAGGGGCGGCAGCTCCCAGCAGGCGGGCGCGCTGACGCGCCAGACTGATGTCCCGGCGCGGGGGTATCAGGACGCCATTGCCGACATGCTGACTTTCCTCAAGGAAACGAACGTGCTGCCGCAGCTGCCCGACGCCGTGGCGTTCAAGACCGTGGCGGCAATGGGCGTCACCGGCGTGCAGCGCCTGAATGAGAATGTATTGCATTGCATGGAGCAGCTCAACGCGCTGCTCCCGGCGCACAACCCGCCCTATGTAGCGGCCATCCGCCAGTTTATGGACATCATGCCGGACACGCCGCTGATCGGCTGCTTTGAAACCGGCTTTTTCTCTGACATGCCGCCGCATGCCTATCTGTACCCCCTGCCGCAGGCGCTGTCCGAACAGGGCTTGCGGCGCAACGGCGCGCACGGCGCGTCGCACGAGTATGTCACCCAATGGGTGACAAAGCGCATGGGGAAACCGGTGCGTTTGATCTCCTGCCACCTGGGCGGTTCGTCCTCGCTGGCCGCGGTACGGGACGGCCGCGGGCAGGACACCACGATCGGGCTGTCCATGCAGACCGGCCTGCCGCACAACAACCGCATCGGGGACATCGACCCGTACCTGACATTCTATCTGCATGAAACGCTGGGGATGGGGCTGGATGACATCAAGCACCTGTACGGCACGCAGAGCGGGCTGTACGGCCTGTCCCACGGGCTGTCGGGCGACATGCGCGTGCTGACGGACGCCTACCAGCGCGGCGACCCGCGCGCGAAACAGGCGGTGGACGCGTTCTGCTACCAGCTGCGCAAGCAGATTGGCGCGTATGTGGCCGCGCTGGGCGGCGCGGAAGCCATCGCCTTCACCGGCGGTATCGGGCAAAACAGCCCCATCGTGCGCGGGTTGGCGCTCCAGGGGCAGTCCTGCATGGGCATTGTGATCCATGAAGCCAAAAATCACGCCGCCCAGCCCGGCGATGACATTTCGGTTGACGATTCCCCGGTGCGCATCTTTGTGGTGAGCACCAACGAGGAAATCATCATCGCGCGCAAGGCGAAGCGGTGGTTGGAGCGTAAGGAAACCCACTGAACCACCCATGCTTAAGCCGATTCGCCGCCCAACGATTGTTCCGCGAAAATCACGTCTGCGATTTGCCGAAAAGCGCTTGACCTGTACGCAGCGTGCACCTTTAGAGTATGGATGTGAGACCGATAAGCCTGGTCGTTCCACAGACTCAAACTCTCAGACCAGTACAGGAGGAGGCAAAGTGGATGTTGCTGAATGAAGTGGCAAGCAAAGTCGGAATGACGAAACGAAGCTAAAGGTTCCTGCTATTATGAAGCTGGGGAGCAGGTTTGCAGGTACTTTTTCGCGCGAGCGCAGAACCGCAGAGGAAATGATCGCCCGTTATCGGGACATGAGGGAAAGCGAATACGAAAACCTGAAAGAACAGGTTCGGCAAGGTGTCAAAGTAAAAAGCGGGATGATGAAATATCATCCGGTGTTTTGGGCGCAAAGAAAAATGCAGAAAGAATTACGGAACAAGGGCTACAATGATATATTTATTCCGAACATGAAAGCACTATCCCCTCCATATGCCGAG
>JAGVSV010000131.1 GCA_019137115.1 Bacillota bacterium | reverse complement strand
CCTCGCGCGGATTTTTGAACACATAGGTGTTGATGTGCTGCAGGGTGTACAGGTACTCCTGGTCCTGGTCGCGGTAGGTCAGCAGGTAGGTGTTGTTGACGTTGCCGCTGGTCAGTTCCTCGGATGCCTTGTAGGTGCCCTTGAAGGCAAAGTGGGGCAACACATGTTTAATGTCATTGTACGGCATAAAATTCTCTCCCAGCTGCGCACAGCGGTTCTTGCAGGCATCATACGGCTCGTTATGATAAAAGTCAAACAGGTGTGGACGCTGCGCCAGTAAACGCCTATAATGTGGCCATCACACACATCAAGGGAGGAACTTTTCATGGCGAACCTGAAGGCTGGCATCATCGGCTGCGGCGGCATTGCCAACGGCAAACACCTGCCGTCCATCACGGCGCTGGGCGGCGTGGACGTGGTCGCGTTCTGCGACCTGATCGAGTCCCGCGCCACCAAGGCGGCCAAGGAGTACGGCGCCAAGGGCGCAAAGGTGTTCACCGACTACAAGGAGCTGCTCAAGCTGGAGCTGGACTATGTCTATGTCTGCACGCCCAACCGCAGCCATTCCATCATCGCGGTGGACGCGCTCAACAGCGGCAAAAACGTGCTGTGCGAAAAGCCCATGGCCATCAACTATGCCGAAGCGCTCAAGATGCTGGAAGCCTCCAAGAAGAACAAGAAGCTGCTGTCCATCGGTTACCAGACGCGGTATTTCGCGGACAGCCAGTACCTGAAATCGGCCTGCGAAGCCGGGCAGCTGGGCGAGGTGTACTTTGCCCGCGCCAACGCCATCCGCCGGCGTGCCGTGCCCACCTGGGGCGTGTTCCTCAACGAGCATGAGCAGGGCGGCGGGCCGCTGATCGACATCGGCACGCACGCGCTGGACCTGACGCTGTGGATGATGGACAACTACACGCCCAAGTATGCCGTGGGCACCGTCTACCACAAACTGAACAAGGACACCGACCAGGGCAACGCCTGGGGCGCCTGGGATCCGGACGAGTTTACCGTGGAGGACAGCGCGTTTGGCTTTGTCGTGATGGAAAACGGCGCGACGATTTCGCTGTCGGCGGCCTGGGCGCTAAACACCCTGGACGTGGAGGAAGCCACCTGCACGCTGTCGGGCACCAAGGGCGGCGCGGACTTCCACGACGGCCTGCGCATCAACGGCGTTAAGTTCAACCGCCAGTTCACTGAAAAGCCCGAAGCCGGCGCGGCGGCGGCCTTCTATGACAGCGTCAAGATGACCCCGCAGGTGGTGGAGCAGAAGGTGTTCACCGATGCCGTGCGCGGCAAGGGCAAGCTGACGGTGCTGCCGGAGCAGGCCATCGTGGTCACGCGCATCCTGGAAGCCATCTATGAGTCGGCCAAGACCGGCAAGCCGGTGTACTTCAAGTAATCCGGGGGAGGAGCAGTATGAAACGCGTTCCTGTTGCCTACCAGCTGTACTCCGCGCGCGAGGATGTCGCGCAGGATATGGCGGCCGTGTTCCACCAGCTCAAGCAGCTGGGCTATGACGGCGTAGAGTTTGCCGGGTTCTTCGACAAAAGCGCCAAGGACATCCGCACCATGCTGGACAGCGAAGGGCTCATCCCGGTGTCCAGCCACTGTCCGCTGAGCGTAATGCAGGCGGACATGTTCGGCACCATTGCCTACCACGTGGCGCTGGGGCTCAAGTACATCGCCATCCCGTATGTGGACGAGGCCTACCGCCCCGGTAACCCCGGCTTTGCCGAGCTGATCCGCTTTGTGTACAAATTCGGCGCGCTGTGCAAAGAGGCCGGCCTGCAGCTTTTGTACCACAACCATGATTTCGAGTTTGCCCCGGTGTCCGGCGGCTATGGGCTGGACTTCCTGTACGCATCCACGCCCCCGGAATACTTAGCCACGCAGATTGACACCTGCTGGGTCAAGTACGCGGGGGAAGACCCGGCCGCCTACGTGCGCAAGTACACAGGCCGCGCCCCGGTGGTGCACCTGAAGGACTATGTGGGCACCAAGGGCGAGGGCTCGCCGTACGCGCTGATCGGCAAAAAGGAAAACGAACCGCTGGATACACAGCAGTTCCAGTTCCGTCCATTCGGTCACGGCAGCCAGGATGCCAAGGCCATTGTGGAAGCCGGCATTGACGCGGGCGCGGAATGGTTTGTGGTCGAGCAGGACCTGTCGTACGACCGTTCCCCGCTGGAGGACGCGGCGATGAGCCTGAACACCCTGCGGCAAGTAGGGCTTAAATAAGCCGGGAAAAGATTTCTTCGGGTTTGTGAGGGAAATATCTTCCTTTCGCTTGCCAACAGCCCCAAACGGACTTATACTGTTGTTGATTGAGACGGAGGTCTGTGGTTGAAAGCCGACGCCAGTCGCAGGCGAAACGGCCCACGTAATCCGGGCACCGCCCGGGGAGCATGGTGCGGCTTAGAGGTCAGTCCGGCCGGGCGCAAGCCCGAGAGGGCAGCGTGAGGGTGCCAATGGCATTGAGCAACGCTCCAGCCGGCGGATGTGGGGTCAAAGACCAGGTCAGCTGCGGCTCAATCGATATTTGATTCAGGGGGTTACCAGGAATGTATCAGGACAAGACTCTGGCATGCCGTGACTGTGGACAGGAATTCACGTTCACCGCAGGCGAACAGGAATTCTACGCAGAGAAGGGCTTCCAGAACGAACCCACCCGCTGCATGGACTGCCGTCATGCCCACAAGGCCAACCGCAACAGCGGCGGCGCGCGCGAAATGCACGATGCCGTCTGCGCCAACTGTGGCGCGCAGACGCAGGTGCCCTTCCTTCCCAAGAACGACCGTCCCATCTACTGCAGCGACTGCTTCGCCCAGATGCGCAACAGGTAAACCCCGGAAACACGCACCTTCGGCGGCGTTCGCCGCAATCACGGGAGCTGGCTTGCCGGCTCCTGTTTTGTTTGGCGCAA
>JAGVSV010000029.1 GCA_019137115.1 Bacillota bacterium | reverse complement strand
GATCTGCTGCGCGCGCTGTGCGACGTGCTGCAGGAAGGCAACACCCCCGTGCGCGGCGTCTACGAGCGCAGCGAAGGCGCACTGCGGGAAAAGGAGGGGCTGGCGGACAGCGTTGGGTTCTTGCTGGTGCCGGGCAGTTCCGTGTCAGAAAACGAAGCGCATGAGCGCAGCAAAGGCGTATCCCGGGAAGAGAGCGGCTGGGCTGACAGCGCCGGTTCCCCTCCAACGTTCAGCCCCTCCACACCCGACCCCACTGTAATCATCACAGAAAACGGCGTACGCTACCGCGTGGACGTCGCCGACGGACAAAAGACCGGCTTTTTCCTGGACCAGAAGCACAACCGCCGCGCGGTGGCGGCGCTGGCCAAGGGCCTCAACGTGCTCGACTGTTTCACGCACACCGGCGCGTTCGCGCTCAACTGCCTGAAAAACGGCGCAGCTTCCGTCACCTGCGTCGATTCCTCCCAGGAAGCGCTCGACCGCGCGCGGGAAAACGCGCAGTTAAACGGCGTCGAAGACCGCATCACCTTTGTCCGCGCCGACGCGCTCAAATGGCTGCCCGAACAGGCCGCCCTGCGGCGCCAGTTTGACCTGGTCATCCTCGATCCGCCCGCTTTTGCCAAAGTCCGTACCGCCGCCGCCAACGCCTACAACGGCTACCGGGACATCAACCGCCACGCCCTAGCGCTGCTCAAACGCGGCGGCTTCCTGGCCACCGCCTCCTGCAGCCACCACATGCCGCGCGACCTGTTCCTGCGCGCCATCGCCCAAGCCGCCCAGGACGCCGGCGTTTCCCTGCGCCAACTCGAATCCCGCGGCCCCGCCCCCGACCACCCCGTGCTGCTGACCATGCCGGAAACGGATTACCTGAAGTTTTATCTGCTGCAGACGGTTTGATCGGGGATATGCCGTTACCAACGGGACTCGAAAGGCGAACGCTGTGAGATCTGGCCATCGAACCCTTGACACAATTGCGCGTTGTAGTGCGGCACACAACCCGTGGGGGGATGTTCGTTTTGACCTGGTACCATGATGGTTGCGAAATGGAAATACGTCCCAGGAAAATTCGCCATGGTTGAGGATTACGAAACCTTGTCTCCTGCAAAAGTCAGTTTCCACGTTGACCAAAAGCTTCGGCATCTGATATCATGCGTACAGGCAAGACAAATGGGCGTGCTTCTTTAGGAGAATGTACGGACTTTGGAGGCGTCAATTTGCCACAACGAGACACGACGCTAATCCTCTGAGCCAAAGCGACCCAGATGAATGCCTGAAGCGTACAGCTGACCCCAACGGCCGCCCCTCAATACCACGTCTGCCCGAATACATTTAGGTAAAAATTCTCCACATACTTATAGTTGAACACATCCGGCTGGGTTTGGAGTTCGGGGGGGAGGGGTTTGATGTTGCGCTCCTGGCGTTCGGCGAGGCTGTCGTAGAGGTAGCTGTAGCGTTTGATGCGGTTGTTCAGGTTGCCTTCCACGGTTTCCAGGATGTACTGGCCATCGCCCAGGGGGCTCACCTGGGTAACCAGGCCCACGTGGGTGTAGGGCGTGCTGCCTTTGCGGCCATAAATGATGTAGTACCCGCGCTCCGGTATGTGGGAGAGGCGGTTGCGGCTCTCGAACCCCTCGAACAGCTTGGTCTGGGAGGCTTGCCGCACGGCGAACAGGCGGCCGTCCTCGATGGGCGGGGCGCTTTTTGCCTTGAACTCCTTGTCCATCTGGATGCCGGCGGCGTCGATCGCGTAGCCCACGAAAGCGCCGCACCAGCCGAAGCCTTTGTAGGCGGCGGGGTTGTACCATTCGGTGTACTTGTTGAAGCGCGCAAAAGCGTTGCCGTCGGCGGCCGCCCATTCCGCGATGGCGGTGTCGATGGCCTGTTCGATCTCTGGCGGCACGGCTTTCTCGCCCACCTTGACCTCACAGCGCACGGATACATCGCCCTTTTTGTTCCGCAACAGCACCAGGGTAAAGCCCTCGCTGACGGCGGTGATGATGCCGTCGGGCGTCACCGTGGCTACGTCCTCATGCTCGCTTTCCCAGGTGCCTTCACCCGGCACCGCCTGGCTGACCTCGCCTGGCTGCATGACCAGCAGCACCAGCTTGGGCGGGCGCTTGCTGGCCGCCTGCGCGGGCACAAGGCCGCCCATCAAAATAATTACAAGGATCAATCCAAAAAAACGTTTCATCCGTACCTCCGGTTGCCATCATAGCGGGAGCAGCGCAACACGTAACGCGCTTCCACTAAGCATAGACGTTTGGCTGGGAAGGTCAAGTGCCGTGGCGCTTGCCGTTTTGGGTGCCGCACACATACCCGACCAACAAGCGCCGGTTTTCCGACAAAGCGAGCTCTGTAAAGTTTACGTCGCCAAACTCCTCACAGCACGTGCATCCAGAAACAGCATGTACTTGCTTCAGGTGTGTTGGACAGGGGAGCTTGCCCACATACATGAGCGCTGGACGACTTCATCAGGCCACGCAACGCGTTAGCCGCCATACAGCCCAGTCATCCAGTCAGCGCTTTGAGCGTGGAAGCCATCGCTGCACCTGATGCCAAGGTATGTGTGAACACTTGATCCGTGCCCATGGTTGGTACCCCTGACCGGTGCCTCACACCCTTTGAGCGCGAAGAAGGTAGGTTGGCATCGTCGGAGAACCCCTGTGTGATGCGTTACGGGTAGACGTTATCATGACAAGCCTTTGTTGGCTCACATCGCCACTATGCCGAGCCTTTGTTGGCCAGCACCGCTCCCATTTTCATTTCCCCTGTTTTCACCACCCCTATATGTATCACCCCCATTTGCACCACCCCACCCTGTCTTGCTACACTGTACCCAGACTGCAAACATCAAGGAGGCCATGCCATGGACATCCTGAACGTATACCATGAAGCCGCGCCGGCCAGCCGGTTTGTCGGCAAGCG
>JAGVSV010000269.1 GCA_019137115.1 Bacillota bacterium | reverse complement strand
CGGATCTGCCTTTTGGTGGCGCCCACCGCGCGCATCATAGCGATCTGGTCGCGGCGCTCGGCCATCTGGGTCTGGAACGCGTTGGCGATGCCCACGCAGCCGGTCAGCACCAGCGCCAGCCCCATCTCCAGGAACAGCGTCATCTGCGCCTGCGCCGCTTCATCGCGCAGCAGATCGTTGCCGTACGGTATGAACCATTCGTCATATCCGTGCCGGTTAAGTCCCTCATTGAAACTTGTGTGGTTGATGCCCGGCGGGTAGGAAACCAGCAGAGTCTGCCCAACCACGCCCAGCGGGATCAGTATCTGCCCGGGGCTGACCAACAACTCCGGGAAGCCGGCGTAAGGCTGGTAGAAGACGTACGTCCCGGGCTGCGCCTGGGCCTGCGTCTGCTCGGTTAAAATGCCGGTCAGGGTGAACGTGGTTTCCACCGATTTGGCGCTTGACGCGTCCCGAAGGGTGAGCGTGATGGAGTCGCCCACGCCAATGTCCAGGCGCATCCGGGCCAGCGCGCTTTGCTCGACCGCGATCTCGCCCGGCTGTTCGGGCAAACGGCCCGCCACGCAGCGCCGGTTGAGCAAAGTCTGGGCGGTTGCATCCAGCGCGCCCACCAGCAGGTCGGTGTCGGTGCGCGCCAGCACGTGGATGACGCCCACCCGGGACGCCAGGCCATTGTCGGTCAGGACATGCGGCGGAATGTCGCTGCCCAGAATCGCGGCGTCCTGATACCCCACCTGGTCGCGGTAGCGCTTGTCGCTGGCGGCCATCGTGCCCTGCACGGCCAGCGCCAGCACACACACAAAGTAGATGGAAATGATGATGCCCGTCAGCAGCAGCCGGTAGGATGTCCGCCGGTGGCGCAGGCTGGACAGGGACATGTGGGTCATCGTCAGCGCTTTCATACGATGCCGCCTTCCATGGCGCTGTCGGCCGCCACGCGCCCGTCCTCCAGACGGATCACGCGCTCTGCCTGCTCTGCGATCGCCAGATCGTGCGTGACCAGCACCAGCGTGATGTTCAGCTCCCGGCGCAGCGCCTGCAGCAGCCCCAGCACCTCGCGCCCGGCCTGGCCGTCCAGGTTGCCGGTGGGCTCATCGGCAAACAGCACCGTGGGCTTGTTGGACAGGGCGCGCGCGATGGACACCCGCTGCTGCTGCCCGCCGGACAGCGCGCTGGGCAGGTGATGCACCCGGTTGCCGATGCCCAGCACCTCGATTAACCGGCTGATGTGCTCGTCATCCGGCTTGCGGCTGTCCAGCATCACTGGCAGCAGGATGTTCTCCAACCCCGTCAATTCGCCCACCAGGTTGTAGTGCTGGAACACGAAGCCAAAGCGCCGCCGCCTAAGCACCGACAGCTGGTTGTCGTTCAGCTTGCCCAGGTCCATGTCCTGGTAGATGATTTTGCCCTCGCTGGGCGTTTCCAGGCCGCCCATCATGTGCAGCAGCGTGCTTTTGCCTGAGCCGCTGGGCCCGGTGATGGCGGTAAAGGAGCCCTGCTGGATCGCAAGGTTCACATGGTCCACCGCGTGGAAAGCCGTTTCCCCGGACAGGTAGGTCTTCGTCAGGTTCTCGCAGGTTAAAATGTGCATGGCATGTCCCTCCTTGCTACCCATCCTACGGGATCAACCTTACGATCGCCTGACGCGAACCTTACTTTTTCGCAAGGGTGGCCTCCAATATTGGCAGGGTCAGCGTCACGCGCAGGCCGTCCGCGGTGTTCTCGGCGCTGGCCAGCCCGTGGTGGAGGGACAGGATTTCCCGTGTGATGGCCAGGCCGATGCCCACGCCCTGGGCCTTGCCGCTCTGGAAAAACCGCTGGAACAGCTTGGGCAGCACCTCCTGCGGCACGCCGCCGGCATGGTCGGTGACGGTCAGGTGCACCGCGGTGTCGGTGCACGAAAGCCCAATGTCCACCCGCCCGTCAGCGGCGGACTGTTCGCAGGCGTTGCGCAGGATGTTGCCGATCGCCTCGGTCATCCACATCCGGTCGCAGCGGGCGTGCGCCTGTCCGGTCAAGGCAAACCGGATGCCGGGGAACAGCTGCTCCAGCGGCATCTGCGCTTCCTGTACGAGTTCGCGCAGGTCGATCTTCTCAAACGACAGCCGGAACCCGCCCGCCCGCAATTTTTCCAGGCGCAAAAGGCTGACCAGCAGCCGCTCCATGCGCGTGAGCAACAGCAGCTGTTCCGCCTGATGGGGCGACGCGTCCATCTCGCTGAACAATCGTAGCGACGCCAGCGGGGTTTTCAGCTGGTGGGACACGTCCAGCAGCCAGCGCATGTTTTCCTCGCTGTCGCGCCGCCGCGCGTCCTGAAGGCCCGTGATCGTGTCCTCCAGCCGCACCACCGCGTCCCGGAGCACCGCCATTTCGCCCTCGGACAGCACGGGGGAAGGCGCGTTGGCGCGCCCCATCAAAAACGCCTCGATCTGCTGCGCCATCGCGCGCAGCTGTTTTTTGTATAGGTGTCTTTGCCAGAACAATAAAAACACCGCAGCCAGCAGCAGCCCGGCCAGCACCCATTCCGTCACGTCCATGCGTACCCCACGCCGCGCACCGTACGGATTACGCCCCGGCCCAGCTTGTCGCGCAGGCGGCTGATGTGCACCGACAGCGTGTTTTCGTCCACAAACGGCTCGTCCATGTCCCAGATGGCCTGCAGCAGCTGCCCACGGGTCAGCACGCGCCCGCGCGCGCGCAACAGCGCCGCCATCAGGCGGTACTCGGTCTGGGTCAGCAGCACGCTTTGCCCGGCCCTTGACACGCTCATGGCCTCCAGATCGATCTTGAGGTCGCCCTGCTCGTACGCGGTGGACGGATGCCGTCGCAACAGTGCGCGCACGCGGCCCAGCAATTCCTGCGTGCGGAACGGCTTGGTCACATAGTCATCGCCGCCCGCGTCCAGGCCCTGTACCACCGTGGCTTCCTCGTCCAGCGCGGTCAAAAACAGGATGGGCGTG
>JAGVSV010000218.1 GCA_019137115.1 Bacillota bacterium | reverse complement strand
GGGGCGCGTACGCCATCACATGCCCATGCGCAAACCCCAGCACGCCAATTCTCTTCATGTCCTGTCCCCCCGATCGCTTTTCCCTATTTTACCATGCATATCGCGTGTATGTACGGCGGGGGGCAAAAAGCAACAAAAATTGTTCGGGTGCTTGACGGGAAGGAATGTGCCTGTTATACTGTATTTCGCGTCGTACGACGTGTGTCGCGGGGTAGAGCAGTTCGGTAGCTCGTCGGGCTCATAACCCGGAGGTCGAGGGTTCAAGTCCCTCCCCCGCAACCATTTTCTTTTTGGCGGCGTAGCTCAGTTGGCTAGAGCATTCGGTTCATACCCGGAGTGTCATAGGTTCAAATCCTATCGCCGCTACCACGTCGGAGCAAAGTCCGCTTTGCTCAAACCGGAGCCTTTCGAGGGCTCCGGTTTTCGCTTCGCTCCCTTACTCCTCCTTTTCAGCCGGAGTAAAGGAGCGCGGGTTCACAGGGTGTGCGGACGAAGTCCACTTCGTGCAAAAATCGGGAAGCAATTTCAGGCTTCCCGATTACTTATGGTGCGTCCTTACTCCACATTGCATGACATTTATACTGGACATCACGCAATGCTTACCTTGCAATTGATCTGGATGAGAATGGAAGGGGCGGTTCGGTCGAATACAAGGTTGAAAGCTGCCCGTGTGATGAAGGGCTTGACACAGCAGGAGCTTGCCGAGAGGGTCTAGGTCACCAGGCAAACCATCGGTCTGGTTGAGCAGAAACGGTTCAATCCTTCCCTGGCTTTGTGTATCAGCATATGCAAAGCATTGGACAAAACCCTGAACGACCTGTTCTGGGAGGAGGATGAAACATGAACGGCACCAAAAAGAAACCCCGGGGCATCTTTCCCATAGTCTGGGATGAGCGGCAGCAGTAGGCGTACCAGCGCGTCAGCAGCACGGCGCTTAACATCGCATGGGTCCTGCTGCTGGCTGCGTTTTTACTGCGAGTAATTCTCTATCCACGCGAGCCTTTGCGTTGGGTCGTGGAAATGGCGATATTCGCCATACTGACCGTGTACATCGGCTTTTTCTACCGCAGGGTAGGGTTGTGGACAAAGGCCAGCCAGAAGCCATCACTGCGGCAGAATGTGGTTGCCAGCGTGGTGGGTGCCCTGTTGATTACCATTATGACGCTGGTGCGCGCGGGCATTTCCGGGAAATGGACGTCCATCAGCATACTGGGCATGAGCCTGCCCGTGCCGCTGTTCCTGTTGCTGCAAGCGGCTGTCGTGTTTCACTTGGCGCTTGGGCTTCTGTCCCTCGTGGGGCGCTCATACCGCAGAAAACAGCGGCAGGTCGACGAATCGCTGGATCAGGACGCCTAAAACAAAAGCAGCGCGTTTGGATTCGCTGCCTTTCCTCGATCAACGATCTTCCTTTGTCAGGTGATTTCCACGGGTGGAATCTCGCAGGCCAAGTCATATTTCTGCAGATATGCCTCAAACTCCTCCTGGAACAGCGCGCCGGCTTCGCCGTCATGCAGCGAACGCAGGTAGGCATGGGCGTCCACGCTGCCGTGCAGCTCGATTTCGATAACGGCTGTCGCGATGTTGGAGCAGTGGTCGGACACGCGCTCCAGGTTGGTCAACAGGTCGCTTAATACAAAGCCCAGTTCGATGGTGCAAGCGCCGGTGCGCAGCCGTTCGATGTGCCCCTGGCGGATGTTGGTGCGCAACAGGTCCACCACTTCCTCCAGCGGTTCCACCTTCTTTGCCAGCTCAATATCGTTTTTGACAAACGCATCCACCGCCATGCCTAAAATCTCGCGCACGGCCGCGCGCATCACGCGGGTCTGCTGCATGGCTTCGGGCGAAAACTGGATGTCCTTTTCGTGCAGTTCGCGCGCGGATTCACTGATGTTGATGGCGTGGTCGCTGATGCGCTCAATGTCGTCAATGCTGTGCAACAGCTTAGACACATCGCGGCTCTCGGTGTCCGACATGTTCTGGGCGCTGACCTTGACCAGATAGCCGCTCAGCTCGTCCTCGTACATGTCCACCGCGTTTTCCGACGCCAGCACCAACTCGGCCTGTGCTTCGTCATAGCGCTCCAGCAAAGCATCCGCCTTGAGGAAGGCGGCATGCGTTTCCATCGCCATGCGGGCGGTCAGCCGGCGGCTTTGCTCAATGGCGATGGACGGCGTGGCCAGCAGGCGTTCGTCCAGCAGCACGGGGCGCTCGCCCTTCTTGTCCTCGGGGATCACCTTGTATGCCAGCATCTCCAGCGTGTTGATAAACGGGAACAGCAGTGCCGTGGACAGCAGGTTGAACGCGGTGTGCGCGATGGCAATTTCAAAGGCATTGATGGGCTGGTCGATGAACGTGAGGCCCAGCAGGGCGTAGGCGCCATAAAACAGCGGCAGCAACACCGCGGTGCCGATCAGGTTGAACATCAGGTGCACGGCCGCCACGCGCTTGGCGCTGCGGTTGGCGCCAATGGCCGAGAGCAGCGCGGTGATGCATGTGCCGATGTTCTGCCCCATGATGATCGGGATGGCCGCGCCAAAGGTGATGCTGCCCGTGTTGGCGATGGCCTGCAGGATACCGATGGAGGCGGACGAGCTTTGGATGATCGCCGTGACCACCGCACCTGCTAGCACGCCAAAGAGCGGGTTGGAGAACAGCAGCAACGTGTTGATAAACGCCGGGTCCTGCGCCAGCCCGTGGACGGCATCCGACATGGTTTCCATGCCGTACATCAGCACCGCGAACCCCAGCAGAATGTCCGCCGTGTCCCGGTGGCGTTTGCCAAACAGCAGCATTACAATGCCGACGAACGCCAACAGCGGGGAGAATGTGGAAGGCTTGAGCAGCGTCACCCAGAAGCTTTCGCTGGTGATGCCGGTCAGGGACAACAGCCAGGCGGTGACCGTGGTGCCGATGTTGGCCCCCATCACCACGCCAATGGCCTGTTTGAGCTGCATGATGCCGGAGTTGACAAAGCCAACGACCATGACGGTGGTGGCGGATGAGCTCTGGATAATCGCGGTTACGCCCATGCCCAGCAGCGCCGCCTTGATCGGGCTGCGGGTCAGTTGCTCCAGGATGGACTTGAGGCGTCTCCCGGCGCGCTTTTCCAGGGAGTCGCCCATGATCGACATGCCAAAAAGAAAGAGCGCCAATCCGCCCAATAGGTGAAATACATCGTAAATGTCCATCGTGCCTCCGTGGGACAGCCCAAAGGGCGGGATTTCGCACCAGAATAAGTGTAGCCGATTGTAAAAAATGTGTCAAACGATCGTAAAGGCAATGTGGGCATGGCCAGCACCGGTTGTTGTTGTTGCTGTCGGTTGGCTTGGTCGGCACAATGCATTACAATCACCGGGAGCAACACAGACATTTCCTTTGCGCACAAGCACCCCCGACGAACGCGCAGGAGGTTGGCCATGAGCAATATACTGGAACGAGGGACAACCGCGCCCGAAAAGGCGCAGATCTCCAACATCCGCCGGCTGATCACCAGCATGCATGGGGAAAACTACTGGATGAACGAGTGCGCGGG
Organism: Bacillota bacterium; assembly: GCA_019137115.1. Taxonomy (GTDB): domain Bacteria; phylum Bacillota; class Clostridia; order Christensenellales; family Aristaeellaceae; genus JAGVSV01. The sequence continues at coordinate 8,769 of JAGVSV010000218.1, read as the reverse complement.
TTATGTGATGGAATGTCTGAACGAGCCGGACTACGACTACTGGTTTTTTGCCGGGCTGTCCGGAGACAACTTTGCGCAGCACCATGCGCTCAATGGCAGGTTCTATGGCGACGGCGTATCGGAGGATGTCCTGGTCAACAACGGCGGCGTCACGCCCTAGGCGTTTTTCGAAAGCCTGTTTGGCATTTGCGGATACGGATGCGCCTATGTGACCGGCGAGAAACTGTGCGCGGCGCCGGAACAGCATCTGCGCATGCTGCAAATGTACATATGCCGGGATGTACCGATCATCCTGTCCGGCTATGGCGGGGTGCCGTTCGGCGAGGTTGTGGGGTATGAGCAGGGCGGGCAGGTGTTGTTGTATATGACGGGCGACAACATCGAGCCGCAGCGGCTTGCGCTGGATGAAGCGATGACCAGGGGAAGCGAGAGCCTGTCCGGCTGGGTTTTTGTGGGCGGCAAGAAAGAGCGGAAATCGCTGCGGGACATCTACCGAAGCGCGGTCTATGCATTGCCCAACCCACTGTCCACCCAAGCCGACACCCATTGCTTTGGCGGGTACGCGTTCCGAGCCTGGGCGGACGAGATTGAAAACGGCCGCTTTGCGTACATGCAGCCGGAGGCGTTTGACAGCTGGCACATGTACTCGGTCTATGTCTGCTGTCTGGCCACCAACAGCGGCGGTTGCCGGGGCTTTTTGAACAAGGCGCAGGAACTGAACCCGGATTTCGGGTTTTTGGATGATGTGAAAAAGCAGTACCGGATGACCGGCCTGCTGTGGAACCAGCACCACGAGGCGAACAACGGGTTTGCGGAAGCATATGCGCGGGGGCGCATAGCGCGCTGCTGCCGGACAACCTGGAAGCCCTGGGCGGCGGCTTCAACGTCACGCTGGAGGCGCTGCAGGATTTCGAGAAGCGATCCAGAATCGTGGCAGTCATCCGCCAATGCGGCGCATGCATCGACGAGGTGGTTAGGATTCTGAAGGATCATCTGCAAGTCGGCGCGAGCTCCTAGGCCAAAGGCGTTGGCTGAAATGCGCGGCAAATAAAAAGGAGGAGGCATCGTGCTCCCTCCTCAAACGTTAATGCTTTCGTTGCTCAGCCGACAGCCTCCGGCTCCGCCGTGGGCGCCAGGGTTTCCTCCGGTGCCGGGGTTTCGGTCGTTTCGACGACCGGCTCGGGCGTCTGGGTGGGCTCCGCCGGCGTGTCGGTGGGCATCGGGCTTTGGATCGGGTTCTCCTGGCGTGCGGTTTCGTACAGGTGCGTCAACGTATCCTTGTCCGCGCGGCCGGTCTGCTTGATCTGGTTGGCTTTCTGGTATGCCTTCACCGCAGCCTGCGTGCCCTCGCGGTACTGCCCGGTCACCGTGCCGGTATAGAAGCCCAGCTCGGCCAGCCGGCGCTGAATCCAGTACACTTCCTCACCTTCGGAGCCCACCTTGAGCTCCTTGAGGTCGGACGCCGGCGCATTGGCCGCACTGTAGGCAGGCTGGGCGGACGGCGCGGGCGTGGCCTTGTGGTAATAGGTTTTCCGGTCAAACTCACCTGGCTTGTTGGCGAATTTGAGCTCGGGATCGACGGCCGCGTCCTCGTGGATCCATACCTCCACACCCTTTTCGATGTGGTCATACACCCATTTGGCGTCCGCCATCGACAGCCGGATACAGCCGTGGGATGCCCTTCTGCCCAGGGCGTTGACAGACTTCATGCTGATGGCGCCGGAGGAACTGAACAGGATGGAGTGAAAGGCGATCTCCGGCGTGATGCGCATCCACCAGCGTGCGGTGGCATTGCCCCAGGTGGGGAACAGCGCCGAGCGCGCTTTGCGGCCGGTCAGCACATGCACGCCCACTTCGCTGGGAAAGGACTTGGTGCCCGTTGAGCACCAGAACACCTTGGACAGGTTGGTAAACTCGTTGTTCTGATCGCGGGTGAACACCTTGACCAGCTGGTTGGCGACGTCCACCTCAATGAAGTAAGGGATCGGCGTGGGCTCAGGCGAGGGCCGCGGCGTGGCCGCGGAGCTGACCACATCCGGAAGGTACAGCGCGTTCCAGGTGGCTTCATCCACCGCGCCGCTGGGCACGAGCCCGTTGTAGGTCTGAAAATTTTTGACAGCAGTCTGCGTGTGCGTATAGAAACCGCTGGTGACCTTGCGGTCAAAAAAGCCCAGGTCGAGCAGCCGCTGCTGCAGCTGCTCGACCGCCTTTCCCTTGCTGCCATAGGACAGTTTGCCGGGGTAGGCGGTGTCGGGTTCCGGGGACGCGGTGGGTGTGGGCGCAGGCGAGGCGCCGGGGCTTAAGGTGGGCACCAGAATGTCATCGCTGTAAAGGCGCTGCTGGGTTTTAACGTCGGCTTTGCCCGTGCGCTCGATGCTGTTGTCGATCTGAAAGTTGCCGATGGCGGTGGTCGTGCCGTCCAGGTAGTTGCCGCTGACCTTGCCCCAGTAGTAGCCCAGCTCGATCAAGCGTTCCTGCAGGCGCTTGACGTCGCTGCCAGAATCGCCTTTTTCCAGCGGCCGGTAGGCATCCCCGTAGATGATGTCCAGCGTGGCGATGTCCGCTTCGCCGCTGGTATCCATGCCGTACGCGGTTTGCAGCGCGCGCACGGACTTTTCCGTGATCTCCAGGAATTTGCCGCTGATGGGGCCCCGGTAATAGTACAGGTCCTTCAGCCGCTGCTGCAGCTGCTTGACGTCATCTCCCTCGTCCCCGCGCTTGAGCGGCCGGGCCTCGGACATGACGGTTTCCGGCTCCGCAGCATCGCCCTGATCCAGGGGGATGGACTCCATCCGCGCCAACAGCGTGCCGCCCATCAGCAGCGCAACAGCAACAACAAACGATAAAAGGCGTTTCATTGGCATACCTCACCCATCAAAATCCGCCTGTATTGTAATATTTAAGAAACACAATTGCAAGGAGTTATATGTTAATTGGCCGAAAGCGAAACAATCACGCAATGATCAGCGGTTTTTGCGCCGTTTCCACTTGGCGTACGCCTGAGCCGGTGATCCGCCAGGTTGCGTAAATTGCTTTGCCGGGTCATTGACGGCATGGCGGCGCAAGCGATATAATGGCTCTACGGTCGCCATCCGCCGTTCAAGCGGCGTGTGCCAAGGCGAGATGTGCGAAGGGGGTGAAATGAAGTGTCGGAAATTCGTGTGAAGGAAAACGAAACGCTGGAAAGCGCGCTCAAGCGCTTTAAGCGTCAGTGCGCCCGCTCCGGCGTTTTGGCCGAGGTGCGCAAACGCCAGCACTATGAGAAACCCAGCGTCAAGCGCAAGAAGAAGGCGGAAGCCGCCCGCAAGCGCAAGTACTGAGGTTTTCAAATGTCCTGAAAAGACGGGTCCATGCGGATCCGTCTTTTGTCACCTGAGGAAACGCATGCCGGATAAAGGTGATCAGTTGGGCGCTGTGTCGGCTGGCACGGGTTTTGTGCATCCTCAAAAAAAGTTGACGCGGCAAGCATCCGCGTGGTATATTGATCGATAGCCGCTCGGGAGAGGCTTTTAATGTGCGTTTCGCGCAGCCTCGCGACATTTGGTTCGTACGCTCCCGGCGAGTAACAAGTGGAGGTGCTGCATGTACGCGATTATTGCGACTGGCGGCAAACAGTACAAGGTCTCCGAGGGAGACGTCATCTACATCGAGAAGTTGGACAACCAACCGGACGATACCGTGGAATTCCCGGTGCTGATGCTGGGCGGCGACAAGGTGGTTGCCGGCACGCCGCTGGTGGAGGGCGCATCGGTCACCGGCAAGGTCGTCCAGAACGGCCGCGGGCAGAAGATCGTCGTCTACAAGTACAAGGCCAAGAAGAACTACCGCCGCAAAGCCGGCCACCGGCAGCCGTTTACCAAGGTGGAGATCACCGCGATCAACGCCTGACATGACCCGGATCCGCCTGAAACTATCCCCGGACGGCCGGGTGTGCGGGTTTGAGGTCAAGGGGCACAGCGGTTTTGCGCCCGAAGGAGAGGACATCGTGTGCGCGGCCGTATCGTTCCTGGCCACCACCTGCGTCAACGCGCTGGAAACCGTGGCGGGCCTGGTGCCCACAGTGCACCAGGGGGAAGGATTGCTGGAAGTCACGCTGCCCGCAAGCAACCTGAACCCGGCGGCGAAAACCATTTTCGCGGTGTTCTCCCAGGGCATGAACGATCTGTCCCAGGCATACCCGGAACATGTACAGTTTGTCACCAAGCATTTTGAACGGAGGAAATCATCATGTTGAAGCTGAACCTTCAGCTGTTCGCCCACAAGAAGGGCATGGGCTCCACGCGCAACGGGCGCGACAGCGAATCCAAGCGCCTGGGCCCCAAGCGCGCCGACGGTCAGTTTGTGTTGGCCGGCAACATCCTGATGCGCCAGCGCGGCACCAAGATCCACCCCGGCACCAACGTGGGCCGCGGCAAGGATGACACCCTGTTTGCCAAGGCGGACGGCATTGTGCGCTTCGAGCATCTGGGCAAATACCGCAAAAAAGTCAGCGTCTACCCGCAGGAGCCGGTACAGGTGCAGGCACAGGCGTAAGCCAAGCCGTACCTTCACAGGAGCTTTGACAGCTCCTGTTTTTTATGGCGGTGTTTTGGTTTACAGCGCTATTTTGATCAGGAACAAAGCCAGCAGATGCGCGGGGTAGAAAGCGTAGAATGGCCACCTTGCGCTGGGACCCTTTCCCCCGTTGTAAACATGGATGGGCAACAGGGCGAGCGGCGCGGTCGCCTGAAACGCCAGCGGAACGACCAGCAAGGCGGCGCGCCGCTGACGGTCTCCGCCCGCCACATGGAACAGGCAAATAACGAGGATGCCGTACGCGCCATAGTCTGTCGCCATCAGTTGCGCCAGAGCGGCAGCCACCACCGGCCACAGGTACCTGAGCCATTCGCGGTTCCATTCCCGCGTGAAACCATCGATCGCCAGCGCGCCCAGCAGCAGCGTCCAAAAGACATTCTGGCCCGACCAGTCAACCGGCATACCGTGCATGGCCAGGTCGAAAGGAATCTCGGATACCAGGGCGCCGATCAGCAGGCGGGTTTGATAGCGCCTTTTGTTGCGCGTATGCCGCATGCCCTCGGCGATCATGAAGGCATAAATCGGAAACGCAATCCGCCCGATCAGCCGAAGCACGGTATATGCTACCGCTTGCCCGAATAGCGGAGTGCCGGCCAGCATGTTGGCAAGAAGTGAGTAGCCAGCGGCTTCCAGCGGCGCTTCCAGAAAGACCACCCCGACGTGATCCAGCAGCATCGCCGCGGCTGCGATCACCTTCAGGTGAAAGCTGGTCAGGCCCCGGCTTTTGTCCGGGACACGTTTCTGTTCGTCCGCCATTTTAGCGCCGTACCATCAGCCGCGCAGATGTGCGGCTTTGCGCATGGCTTCGGCCTGCTCGGGACTGACGGGCTGGTCGCTGTATCTCGCGGCATCATAGGCGTCTGCCAATGCCTCCCCGTCGGCGTCTTTGGCGATGACCACATGCCGGGTCAATGCCTGGCGCGCGGTCACCGAGGGCGGCACATCGGGATGCTTCTCCAACAGCGTCTTGTAGCCCCGGCGCACGCGCTGGCGGTCATCCAGTTCCTCCCACCGGGGTTGGCGTTTGCGGAACATCCGCATCCGGCGCAGCCGCTGGGCGGCCGAATCTGCAACCTCCTCCCAGTTGAAGATGCTTTCGGTGCGGCTGACATAGTTTTCACCCAGCGCAGACGCGGTGCTGCGCAGCTTGTTCCGGATCCACGCAAGCACCCATCTGAACCGCTTGCCCGCGCGGTAGAGCAGGTACAGGATCAGCACGACCAGCGCGGCGATGGTGACCGCGCGGGCGATCACCTCCAGGATGTCCCAGAAAGGCGCGCTTTCGCCCGGCGGCAGCGCGCCCATCTCACCCCCGCCGCCCCCGGCGCCACCTTCGCGCACGTCCGCTAGCCGAAACCAATGGCTGATCCACGCCAGCACCGCGCCCACAAAACGGGCAGCGGCGCTCAGCGCGCGCGACACCCAAGCGGCCAGCGTCTGCCAGCTGGCTGCGATGTACAGCAACGCCAGGCTCAACAGTGACAGCCACAGGTTGCGCACGCGCACCGTGCGCGGCGGTTTTTCGTGCGTGTGGCGAGTGATGCCGTCCATCAGGCTCACGCGGTTTAGGTTGATGACGAAGAAGCCGACAAACACCGCGAACGCGATCTTAAGCCAGCGCGCCGTTTCTGTTGCGCCCGCCACATCGCCCTGTGTCTGGAAAAATGCCCAGATCTGGACCACTAGCCCCAGCACCAGCGCGCCCAGCCAGTGTGGCTGCGGCCACTCCTCCCCCGGCACGCGCGGCGTGGCGTACAGCATCAACCCCAGCGTGACCAGATGACCGGGGATCATCGCCAAGGGGAACGCGAGCGCAAGCCCAACAGCAGCCGCCAGCGCCCATGGGATGCGCCATTTGCCTTTGACAAGCACCGTCAGCGCGCCCAGCAGCGCCGCCGCGGCGCCGGACGCAAGCCACAAAGCGTGGTTGTGCTCCGCCAGATAAAACCCGGCCACCGCATACACGGGGAACAGCGCGGCCCACAGGCACAGCGCGGCATAGAGCTTGGCGGGCAGGCGCTTGATCATGCGGTCCCCCGCCCCGGCCATTGCACGGTGACCGAGTTGCCCGCGCGGCGCAGCGCCTGCAGCCGTTCCTCGATCCATTCGTCGGTGTAGGCGGTCAGCACCACGATGTCCAAGCCGGTGACGCCGCTTAAGTCGTCCAGAAAGGCGTGCATCGTGCGGATGCGCAGAATGCGCAGCCGCGCCAGCGCTTCCAGGATTTCGGTGTCACGTCCGGCGCTACGCTCGGGCATCATGATCAGAGGTTCGCCGCCAGGCACGATGGGCGCGTTGGCAGCAAGTCCTGCCCCGACCCCCGCGCGCAATGCCTGAAGGCACAGGGTGGCGGCGTGGGAGATTGCGGTCTCCACCTCGTCCTGTTCGTATTCCATCAGGTTGCCCCACTGGTCGACCTTGAGCTGTACGTTCAACAGCACCAGCAGGTGCGGGTCGGCCGTGTAATCGCGCGCCTTCACCTGCAGGCTGCCGGTGCGCGCGGTGGCCGCCCAGTGCACATCGCGCTGCGCATCGCCCGCCCGGTAGGGGCGGATGCCCTGGATTAAAAACGGGTCGGGCGCGATCCATCTTCGCACGATCAGGTCGCCCTGCTCGCGCGAGGAGGGCAGTGGCGCGTCCTGTTCCGCCACCAGGCGGGGATAGACGATCAGCTCCGCGTCCACGTCCAGCTGCTGCTGCGCGGCGTTGGTGCCGAACAGATCGCCACAGGTGAGCGCCACCGAGCGCGCCGAAAACACGCCGCGCTTTAAAGGCGTGACACGGTGACGGCGCGTCACGCGCGAGTAGGGCCCCAGAAAAAACACGCTGCTGTGATAGGCGACAGCCTGGTTGTCGCTGACCTGGCGGGATTCCTCCGAGCTGGTTTCGGTACCGCCAAAGCGCAGCGCGGTGGACAGGCGCGACTCGGCCTTCAGCCACGGCAGCGGCAGCAGTTTGCGGTTGCCGATGACCTCCACCAGGGCGACTTCCTCGCCTACAAAGGCGGTACGCGAGGAAAACGTGCGGCTGTAGGTCAGCCGCTTTAGCGCCCGTCGGCGGAACAGCGTGCCCTGGCCCAGCACCAGCAGCCCCAGGAGCAGCGTCAGCAGCGCGGTGTTCACGCGTCCGCTTGCTCCGTGGGCACGGGCACGCTGGTCAGCGCTTCGTTGACGACCGCGCGCGCGGCATCGCCGCCGGCAAACAAGCCGCGCACGATGATGCGGTGGCTCAGCACCGGGACGGCCAGGGCCTGCACATCATCCGGGGTGACATAATCCCGTCCGCGCACGCATGCCAGCGCCTGGCTGGCGCGCAGCAGCGCCAGCATGCCGCGCGGGCTGACGCCCAGGCGCACTGTCTCGCCCTGGCGGGTCTTTTCACACAGCGCCACGATGTAGGCGCGGATCGCGTCGGATACCATGGTCTGCCGGAAGCTGTCCTGCGCGGCCAGTATTTCCTCCCGGGTGGCCACCGGCGCCAACGTCTCCAGCGGTTCCTCGGTGATGAACCGGTCAAGGATCGTCATCGCCTCCTCGCTGGAAGGATAGCCCGGCGTCAGGCGCATCAGGAAACGGTCCAGCTGCGCTTCCGGCAAGGGGAAGGTGCCCTGGATTTCCACAGGGTTCTGGGTGGCCAGCACCAAAAAGGGCCGTTCCAGCGCGTGGGTGACCCCGCCCTCGGTGACCTGCCGTTCCTCCATACACTCCAGCAGCGCGGCCTGGGTGCGCGGCGTGGCGCGGTTGATTTCGTCCGCCAGCAGGATGTGCGTGAACACGGGGCCACGGCGGAAGGTAAACTCCCCCGTCTGCATGCTGTACACGCTGGCGCCGGTGATGTCATTGGGCAGCAGGTCGGGCGTGAACTGAATGCGCGAGAACGCGCAGTCCAGCGACCGCGCGAGGGATTTTGCCAGCACCGTTTTCCCGGTGCCCGGCACGTCCTCCAGCAGCACGTGGCCGCCGGCGATCAGCGCGGTCATCAGCAGTTCGGTCGTGTTGCCCTGCCCGACGATCACGCGTTTTACATTGTCCTGCACCCTGGACGCTAACTGGGCGATGTTCAAATTGCCTGTCCCCCTTGTACGGTATGCCTTGTCATGGTTGATGATAACACAGATGGAACGGGCGCGCGAATGGCAAATAACCGAAAAACCCCGCCATGGAAGGCGGGGCAACAAGTTTTGGAGTGAGAAAT
>JAGVSV010000125.1 GCA_019137115.1 Bacillota bacterium | reverse complement strand
CACGCGCGTGCCATCGGGCTTCAAGAACGGGTCGGGCAGTTCCTCAATGGGATTGAGGCCGAAAGGCCGCTGGTTGGGCTGTGACATCCTATGTCCCTCCTGTTGCGCGGCAAGGAACGCGGCCGCGCGTGGTTTGTTATCCTGATGGTACCGCTTGCGCGGCATGATGTACAGCGTGGCATAGAGAAAACACGCCCTGTCCGCGTTACAGCCCGAAATACGCTTTGATGATGCGCGCGGCTTCGTCGGCGGGCAGGTGGGTGTTGTCCAGGCGCAGGTAGTGCTCAAACGGGATCTCACCGGGATTGCTTTCCAGCCGCGCGCGGCTGTCGTCTTTCAGCATCCGGTTTAGGGACGCTTCGATGTTGCGCTTGGAAGGCTTGTGTTGCAGGCGGTTTTCGGTGGCGTTGCGCTGGATGCGGGTGTCCCGGCCGGCGATCAGCTCGACATGGTAAAACTGCGTGTCTGGGTCGCGCTGGCGGAAAATGTCCTTGACGCTTTCCACGTACGCCCAATCCTCCGGCGAGTCAAACGCCCACATGAACGTAAAGATCATGCCGGGCAGATCGCTTGCGGCAAATTCTTCAAAGATCACCTGCCGCAGGCGCAGGATGGCCGGCGTGTCAAAGCGGCCGAACACCTCCAGCACCGGCTCGATGGTCATGTGGTTGTGAAACAGGCGCAGGTCGGTTAGCTTCATCAGCTCCTGCCCCACGGTCATTTTGCCCACGGCGGCGTTGCCGAACAACAGCAGCAGTTTCATTCGCTTCTCGCTTTCATTGGCTCCGATCGTTGTCCTTACTTTTCCAGAATGGCCAATTCGAACAGCCGGTACTTGCCGTCCACCTCGATCAGCAGGCGGTTGTTGCCCGACCAGCGCAGGCCGCGTGGCTGGTTGGGCGGAACCAAATAGCGCCCGTATAGGCTCTCTTCCGGGATTGCCGAGGCGTCCACGATACCGCACGCTAATGTGTTGAGGTCGCATAGGAACAGGACGCGCTCCTGCCAGCTAAAACGCGCGGAAGCCAGTAGCAGCATGCTGCCGTCAGGCGACAGCACACCGTTGTCCGGCACCACGAGCGATTTCTCCGCGTCCTCAGCGGATGGATGTGTCAGTCCCTCTGCAAGGTTCAGCCAGGTCAGGCGCGACATGGCAGGCTCGTCCAGGTTAATCGCCAGCCCCTTATCGAACACGCTGGCATCTACCGTACTGACGGGAAAAGGCTGGAGCACGGCGCGAGCGTTCATGGGCTGCGTTGCTGTAGTATGCAACAGGCCGGTATCGCCCTGCACATCCAACAAAATGGGCTGGATGGTTGCCTGCGCATCATCGTCGGGGTTGCGCACAACCAACTGGTCGCCCGCCGCGCCCCGAAACGCCAGGCCGCGGGGGCCGTCTATCATTACATCGCTGATATTGTGCAGCACACCGCTTGGGGTGTCGACCAACAAGCCATGTACTGTGGTACCACGGAAATCGTGTGTTGATACTACCTGGGCATCGCCGGTGGCCAGATCCAGGCTGCGAATCTCGCTAAGCCGATTGTCCTTTCTAAGGCCGCCATAGCCGTCGTACACTTCGTACAGCAGGTGTTGGTCGTCCAGGCTGAACGTCGCACGCAGCGCCGCGCCGCCGGTTATGGAGAAAGCGCTCTTGACCTCTGCCTGCTGTTCGAGTGCCTTGTCCACAGCGCTGGCGGTGCCTTTTCCCACGTCTATCAGAATAACGTTGGAGGTCAGCTGTATCATGGCCAACACGTGCCTTGGGAACGCAAGCGCGATATACTGCCCATCCTGCGACCACACCACGCCCGCGTCCTCGACCTGGTCGATCAGCCGCTGGTAGTGAAGCGCGTAGTAGTCGCGGTTCATGTTTTGATCCGGCGCGATCATCTGAAACAGGCTGCCGTCCAGCGCAAACACCGCCGGTACGCCGTCGGAGATCACCAGTATCCGGGTGCCGTCCGGGGACAGCGACACAAAGCTGGAGTACGCAAAAACCTGCGTGTGCGGGATGCTGATCACATCGGTTTCCGGCGGCAGGTTATCGCCCTGTGCGCTCTCGCCGCCCAGCGCCAGCACAGCGCGGTCATACCGTTTCACCTGGGCGACATATTCGGCCCATGGAACGCGCAGTTCAAACGTGCCCTCGCGCAGTACCAGTTGGTCTTGCTCAAGCGCCTGCTCAAACGCGGCCACCGGCACCCCGGGAATCGGCGTCCATTCTGCCTGCGCCACTCCCCGCCACGCGAGCGCGCGCTGGTAGGCCGGGGCGTCCTTGTCCGGTGGCAGCAGCGCGTACAGGGAGAGCGCCTGATCATACCGGCGCGCGTCCACTTCGCTTTCGGCGACCTGCCAGAGCAGGTCCTTGTACTCGTTAGCGTACTGGGAGGTAAAGCACTGGTCGCCCCCGCAGGCCACCGCCGCCCGGCGCAGGGCGTCATAGGCTGTGCTGTCGCTTGCGCCGGTGACAGTCGGCCCCTTCTCCATGCCGTGCAGCACGCGGGCACGCAGCAGATGCAGTTCGGTGCGGGCGGGGGCATCCACCAGCAGGCCATCCAGATACGCGAGTGCGTCTGCGGGACGCTCAAGATCAGTGAGCACGGCCACCGTCAGCTGCACCACGTCCAGTGCGCCGGGCGCGAGCGCTTGGGCAAACTCCAGCGCCGTCAGCGCGTCCTCCAGCCGCCCCTGCTCCTGGTACGCCTTTGCCTGCTGCACGCGGTCGGCGGCGGTCATCTCTACGCCCAACACAGGCGTTACTGCAATCAACAGCGCCAGCACCAGCGCCAGCGCGCGCAACCGCTTCATAAAAACCCCTCCTGTTCCACGTTGTCGTCGTCCGCCGGCAAGCCTTCGATGCGCTCGATCGCGCTGTCCAAGATGTCATCCACCGGCGCGTCGGGCGCCAGCCAGGCGTCCCGGGCGTCGCCCTCCAGCATCACCGGCATGCGGTCGTGAATGTC
>JAGVSV010000259.1 GCA_019137115.1 Bacillota bacterium | reverse complement strand
CCTTCCGGCGTGCGCACCACGCGCAGCAGTTGCTTCTTGGGGAACATTTCCCTGCAGCCTACGCACATGCGCATCGGAATCTTCTTGGGCATACTTCGCGCTCCCCCGGGTTATTCCTGGGTGGGATAGGGCCAGTCGCCGTCCTCGGGCATCGGGGGCAGGTCCATATCATAGCCCATGTCCATCCCGTCGTCGTATTCCTGCGGGATGTCCTCCGGGTTGATGCCCTGCTCGCGCATCAGCTCCGCCACCTGGGTTTCGGACTTAATGTCGATCTTCCAGCCGGTCAACTTGGCGGCCAGGCGGGCATTCTGCCCTTCCTTGCCGATGGCCAGGGACAGCTGGGTGTCCGGCACCACCACACGGCAGATCTTCTCCATGTCGGAGATGAACACGCTGACCACGTGCGCGGGGTTGAGGGCGTTTGCCACAAACTCCGCCGGGTCGGGCGACCACTTGATGATGTCGATCTTCTCGCCCTTGAGTTCATTGACCACGCGTTCCACGCGGCTGCCGCGCGGGCCCACGCAGGCGCCCACCGGGTCGATCATCGGCTCCACCGAATAGACAGCCAGTTTCGTCCGGCTGCCCGCCTCGCGGGCGATGGACTTGATCTGCACGATGCCGGTGGCGATCTCCGGCACCTCGATTTCAAACAGGCGCTTGACCAGGCCGGGGTGGATGCGGCTGACCAGCACCTGCGGGGTGCGCGCGTACTCCATATGGTTGCGGTGCACCCGCAACACATACACCTTGATGTGGTCGTTGGCGCGGTATTCCTCGCCGGGCATGAACTGGCTGCTTTCCAGCACGCCTTCGGTGCGGCCCAGCTCCACATACACCGCGCGCGGCTCCACGCGCTGTACGATGGCCGTCAGGATTTCGTTCTCCTTTTCGGCGTATTCCTCATAGATCTTGCCGCGCTCGGCCTCCCGGATGCGCTGGACCAGCATCTGCTTGGCGGCCTGCGCCGCCACACGGCCAAAGTCGGCGGGGGTGACGTCGATCTCGACGATGTCGCCCACGTGGAGATCCGCGCGGATCTGGAGCGCCTCGGGCAGTGTGATCTGGGTTTCCGGATCCTCCACTTCCTCGACGATCGTCTTGCGGGCAAACACGCGCGCGCCGTCCTTGCGGGTTAAATAGACGCTCAGGTTCTGCTGGGTGGCGCCGCTGGACTTGTTGTTTTTGCGGTACGCCGCTTTGAGCGCGTCCTCGATGGTTTCAATCAGGGACTCCTCATTCATATCCTTCTCGCGCGCCAGCAGCGTGATCGCGTCCATCAGGTCTGTTTTCTGGTTGCTCATGTTTCCTCCTGTGTGGTTCCGGGATCCGGCGCGATACGGTCGCTGCCCTCCAGTTCAATGGCTTCGCTCATGTCCACGGTGCGGCGGGCGACCGCCACTTCCTTGTGATCAAATGTCATGTCCCCCTGCGGGGTGGTCAGGGTGTAGGTCTGCCCGTCAAAGGCCTGAAGCCTGCCCACGAACACCTTCTGGCGGTCGCGCGGGCGGTAGAGCCGTAGCTCCACTTCCTGGCCCAGGGCGCGCTGGACTTCTTCCAGGCTGCGGATGGGTCGGTCAATGCCCGGAGAGGATACCTCCAGGAAGTCGTAGGTGACGTTCTCCAGTTTCGGCTGGATCAGGCGGTGAAACCGCTCACACTCGTTGAGCGTGACGCCGTTGTCCGTGTCAATGTACACGCGCAGGTACAGGCCGGTGGGTTCCTTTTCAAACGCCACTTCGACCACCCGGCACGGAATCTCCCGCGCCGCGGCATTGGCCACATCCTGCACATACCCGGCCCCGTCCTTCTTCTTCATAACCGCCATTTCGTTACATCAAAAAAGAGCCATCCTGCCGCGGGCACACCAAGCGCTGCGCGCGCCGCGCACCGCCGATTACCCTGAGCAGACATCACTCTTCGCTGAACCCTTCTCCCCTGAACATCGTTGCCGCAGATACGGAAGTAAGTATATCACGCATCCGCAGGCTTTACAAGCAAAGCGCGCCGCGGAATCCGGGCATTTCGCCCAAGTTTTGCCCGATCCGCGCTTTGGTTGTGTTTTGCTTGCCTTTCCTTTATAATTGTGTGGTAAGACATGCATGAATGTCCATGTGAGGAGGCTATACACATGAAGTTAATCATCGCGATCGTTCAGGATGAGGACGCCACCCATTTGATCAGTGAACTGATGGGCGAGGGCTTTGGCGTGACCAAGCTGGCGACCACCGGCGGTTTCCTGCGCGCTGGCAATACAACGATCCTCGCGGGCGTGGAGGACGACCGTTTTGACGCCTGCATGGCGGTTATTGAGCGCGTGTGCAAAAGCCGCAAGCAGATTGCCACGTCGCCGGTCACCATGGGCGGCGCGACGGGCATGTACGCCCCCTACCCGATTGAGGTCACTGTCGGCGGCGCCACGGTGTTCGTGATGTCGGTGGAACAGTTTGTCAAAATCTGATGCCAGGACGCCCCCGGATTGCCCATGGCTGAACCGTATCTGACCTGGCAAACGCTTTCGGGCCTGTACCCGCAGTTGCAGCAGGCGCTTGATGACCGGCAAAACCCCCACGCGTGGCACGCGCTGCTGTTGGTGGGCGCCGGTGGCATTGGCAAGCGCGAAATGGCACAGCTGCTGGCGCAGGCCATTCTTTGCCTGTCGGAGACCGACGCCCCGTGCGGGCAGTGCAGCGCGTGTGAGCGCGTGAAATCCGGCACCCACGGCAACCTGATCACGCTGGAGCCGCTGCCACGGGAAAAGAGCATCAAAATCGACCCCACCCGCCGTGTGCTGGATGCCCTGAGCCTGCACCCGCTGGAACAGGGGCTGCGCGCGGTGCTGATCCCGGACATGGACCGCATGACCGAGCAGGCGCAAAACGCGGTGCTCAAGTCGCTGGAGGAGCCTGACCCCGGCACGGTGTTCATCATGACCACCGGCAACGAACGGGCGCTGCTGCCCACGATCCTTTCGCGCTGCCGCATGGTGCGCCTTGCCCCATGGCCGGCGGAGCGCGTGACCGAATACCTTCTTGCCCACGGCGTGGCGGCAGACGCCGCCCATACGTGGGCTGCCATGTCCGGCGGACGCCCGATGGACGCGCTGCGGATGGCCACTGACGAGCGCACCGGCGAGCTGCTGCGGGTGCTGAACGAAACGTTCCTGGGCATTGCCGCGCTGGAGGACATCCCCAAAGCGTCCGGCGCGCTCAAGGGGCTCCGCGACGATGCCCCGGAATTGCTGGCGCTGCTGGAAGCGAACGTATCCGCGCGCATGCCTGACGCCACGCGCAGAGAAGGCACGCATACCCCCGGCTGGAACAGCGCTTCGGCCATCGCGCTGCGGCGCGTGCAGGAAAAGGTGTTTGAAGCCCGCCGGTATATGGCGTCCAACGTATCCTGGCAGGGGATCGCCGACCGCCTGCTGATCAACATCGCAAAGGAGATTCATCAATGCCCCGTGTGATAGGCGTCCGTTTCCGGAACGCCGGTAAACTATATTATTTTGACCCCGGCACCCATTGGCCCACCGCGGGCCACGCCGTGATCGTGGAGACCCAGCGCGGCATGGAGTATGCCGAGGTCGTGGTCAGCCCGCAGGACATGCCCTCGGACAAGCTGGAGGAGCCGCTGTACAGCGTGCTGCGCATCGCCACCCAGGAGGACGCCGCGCAAAACCACATGAACCGCTCCCGCGAGGCCGAAGCCCGCGCGATCTGCCAGAAGCGCATCCAGGCGCACAAACTGGACATGAAGCTGGTCAGCGTGGAATACACCTTTGACGGCAGCAAGCTGATCGCCTATTTCACCGCCAATGGCCGGGTAGACTTCCGCGCGCTGGTCAAGGACCTGGCATCGGTGTTCCACACCCGCATCGAACTGCGGCAGATCGGCGTGCGTGACGAGGCGCGGCTGCTGGGCGGCCTGGGTCCCTGCGGACGGCCCATCTGCTGCGCACAGTTTCTGGGCGATTTTCACCCGGTGTCCGTCAAGATGGCCAAGGAGCAGAACCTGTCGCTGAACCCCGCCAAGATATCCGGCGGCTGCGGGCGGCTGATGTGCTGCCTGAAGTATGAGCAGGAGCAGTACGAGAAAACCCGTAAGCGTATGCCCCGGGTGGGCAAGGATGTGATCACCGTGGACGGTCGCGGCATGGTCGCCGACATCAATGTGCTCAAGGAGACCGTTAAGGTGCGCATCCCCAAGGGCGATGGTTATGAGTACAAGGAGTACTACGCCGCCGATGTGCAGCGCCTGACCCCGGAAGCCCCCGCCCGCGCCAAAGGCGGCAATGCGAACGCCCGGGAGGAGCCCGCGCAGGCGAAGGACGCGCAGGAGGGTGCGGACGTCATCGCGGACGATCCCGCCACGAAGCAGTAAAGCAAGCGCGCGAGCAAAATGTTTGCCCCGCTACGCACAGAGCCTCCCCTTTTTTACCGGGGAGGCTCTGTTGCATATACTGTAGGCGCGATGCTAGGTCACGGCGTGGTCAGGCGCTCGACAAACTGCTCCATCACATAGCCCTCCAGCACATCGGTGCGCACGCGCAGCCAGCCGTCCTCCAGCGCTTCCAGCACCAGCAGCTCCTGGCCGTAGAACAGCTGGGTGAGAACCTTGCCGTTCAGGTTGGGCTGGTCGCGCAGGTTCAGCGTGGAGTTGCGGCTGACACCATGCACGGCGGCCACCCATTGGTCGGGCGCCGGTGTCTGGGTGCGGGGCATCAGCGTGGGGCGCGGCGTGGCCGTAGGTTTGGGGCCTGGCGTGGACAGGAAACTGGCGTCCAGGGGCGCACGCGCATCCGCCGCTTTTGCGTCCAAAGTGCGCAGCGCAATGCCAGGATAGTAAAACCGCAGGATCTGCTCATACGTCCAGTCGTAGGTTCTGGCCATCCATTCCGCGCCGCGCTGGCTTAGGCCCACGCCATGGCCGTAGCGCCGCGCCTCCAGCACAAAGGCGGTATCGGTCTCTCTAACGGTAACCAGCTCGTTCGGGTTGCGGTTGATGGACAGGTTCAACTGCGGCTCCACCAACTCAAAGTAATCCAGGTCAATCCGGACGGGGCTGGACAGCGCGCGCATCGGTTCCCACTGCGGAGCATCGGGGCTTTGGCTGGGCGCGGGTGTCGCGGCCTCCATCGAAACCTCTTCGTCATTGTGCGGGTTGACCTTGTGCTGCGCGCTGATCATCAGCGTCAGTTGCAGCCGAGTCATCAACCGGCTGTCGCCGCCATGGCGCGCGGTGTGCACCTGCGCACCGGCGATGCTGTCGATGCGGACGGCTTCGGGCGCGGGGTTTACATCCATGCTTGTGAGGTGCGGCGCCAGCTGCGCCTTGATGGTGTCGGTGAAACCCTGGCTCACAACAATGCCGTCCTTCACTTGCTTGGGCAGCGTGGCCTTGCGCACCTCGCTTGAAGGGTTTTCCAGGTCGTACGGGTCGTCCGTCACCGGCAGGTAGGCGATGCGCTCCCTCCCCCACGCGTTGTAGGCGGATTCGGTTTGCCCGCCGTTGCTGGCGGTATAGTAGCACTGCGCATAGGCATCGCCCGAAAAGGCATAGACCCGTGCGGTCTCCTCCACGGCTTTTCTGGCGTTCTGATACGCGGCGTCATACCCTCGGTACACCTGGTCGCTGGTGGTGTCCACCACATCCCAGGCGGCGGAGGCATCCCGGTTGCGCGCGGCATAGGTGCGCGCAGCCACCGCCTGCGCCTTGAGCGCCGCCAGCGGGAAGTCGTTATTCATTTCATAGGGCACCACGCCCAAAAGGTATTCCTCCATCGGCACGTGCAGCACCGCGCGCACGGCGCCGTCATTGACGCTGAGCACCAGGTCGCCGTGGAACAGGTTCAGGCTGCTGCCCAGCCGCAGGCCATTTTCGGCGGCATCGTCCGGGTAGCGCGTGAGCACCGCGCGCTTTCCGGCGCGGTAGCTCATGCCCTCGTAGGACAACCACAGCACGCCGCCGCGCGCAAACACCTGCACCCACGTGCCGCGCTGGAATGCCAGCTGGTCATCCAGCAGATAGCTGCCGTAGATGCCCACGCGCAGCGTGCCGTCCTGGCCCATCTGGCTGAGCAGCACCCGCACCACCTGTTCGCCGGTGATGGGGTCAGCGGCATTCATGGAAACGGGAAACGAAAGCAGCAGCAACAGCGCGCACAGCAAGGCTGCCGCGTGGCGCGGGCGCTTGCGGTGTGTCCTACGCACAGGCGGCGTTCCTGGGCTTGCTGGCGATCGCGCAGGCATGGGTCCAGTTGGCGTACCGCCAGGAAATATCCGTAAAGCCTGCCTCCGCCAGGCGCGACAGCGCGTGCGGAGTGCGGCCACGCTTGACGCGCAGCTTCAGCATCACGCGGAAAGGCAGCACCGCGACCAGACGGCCGCCGGGGGACAGCACGCGAAAGATCTCGCTAACGTTTTCCTCGGCATGCGCGCCCTCCAGCAGGCGGTGCGGCGCGATCACCAGATGAAAGGTATCGCTGTGCCAGGGGATGTCGCGGCACTCGGCAAAGATCACCTCGGCGCTGCTTTCCTCGCGCAGCTGGCGGGCTGCCTTCTGGTCCCGGGTGATGCCGCAGGCGCGCACATGGGGGCGCACCTGCTGGATATGCTGCAGCACCCGCCCGGTGTCACATGCCACATCCAGCACCGACTGGTAATCATCCAGCCTTGCCCAGGCGACCGCGGCCTTCTCGGCATTGGACAGAAACGCCCTGTGCCCGCCCGCCGTCCAGATCCTGCGCCAATCCCCTGCTTTGACCTGCATGCCCGCACCTTCCGCTCCAAATGTTTCCAATCATTACGATTTGGTTGCATGATATCACAACTTCGTAATAAATGGAAGCAGGGGCGAACAAACTTTCGTAGAAACAGGGTTTATTTGATGCGCAACGCGCTCATGCCATTGGCAAGGTCCTCCTGAAACAGCCACCAAAGCAGCATCACCGGCACAACATACAGCACGCTGCCTGCCATCGTGGTGCTGGAGAGCTGCTTTCCGGCTTCATGCAGCAGCATCGACAGGGGGAAGATGCGCACATCGCTCAGGTACCGCAATGGTTTTTCCACCATGTTCCAGGTTTCCACAAAGGACAGGATCACGGTGGACGTAATCCCCGGCCGCACGATCGGCAGCACCAGGGATCGATAGATGACAATGGCACTGGAGTTCTCCAACCGAACGGATTCGACACATTCATCCGGCAGGTGGTGAATGAACTGCGTCAGGATAAAGACGGTGAAAGGCGCAAAGATTTCGGGGACAATCAATGCCAGGCTCCTGTCAAGCAGACCCAGCGTTCTGACGATCTGGTACATGGGAAGCATGGTCGCCTGGAATGGCATCAGCATCATGACAACGAAGAGAAACAGAATGGCGTTGCGTCCCCGGAAGCGCAGTTTCGACAACCCGTAGGCGCACGGAGTGCAAAACAGCAGTTGCAGGCAGCAGATGCTCAAATCGATCAACAGGGAGCGCCAAAATGCCAACAGAAACCCAGGCGCGTTGAAAAGCAGGCTGCCATATTGCGCAAACGACGCCAGACGCGGAACAACCGGCGGAAACGGCAGACCGTTTTACAGATATGAATGGCTGTACTCCCGACTACCCATCAATTGATGCGTGGTGTAGCATAACGATATCCAGGAGGTGCTTGGGGATTACTGCGGGTGTGCTCATCGGTATTATGGTGGCGCGCAAAAGACCTGCAAAAAAAGAACCGCCTTGCGGCGGCTCCGAAAATCCCATGGGTATCCCTTATTTGGTGCCGTACAGCCGGTCGCCGGCGTCGCCCAGGCCGGGGAGGATGTAGCCGTGCTCGTTGAGGCGTTCGTCCATCGCGGCCACGTAGATGTCCACATCCGGGTGATCCCGCTGGATGCGCTCGATGCCTTCGGGCGCGGCGATTAAGTTGACCAGCTTGATGTTGGTGCTGCCGCGCTGTTTGATAAAGGTAATCGCCGCCGAGGCGCTGCCGCCGGTGGCCAGCATGGGATCCAACACCACCAGCAGGCGCTGCTCGGAGTCCGCGGGCAGTTTGCAATAGTATTCCACGGGCTGCAGGCTGTCCGGGTCGCGGTACAGGCCGATGTGGCCGACCTTGGCGTTGGGGATCAGCTGCATGATGCCGTCCACCATGCCCAGGCCCGCGCGCAGGATGGGCACCACGCCGATGGGCATGCCGGTCAGCATCCGGGTTTTCATCAGGGCAAGCGGCGTTTCCACCTCCACCTCTTCCGTGGGCAGGTCGCGTGTCACCTCGTACACCATGAGCATGGAAATCTCATCCAGCAGCTCCCGGAACTCCTTGGTGCCGGTGTTCTTGTCGCGCATGATGCTCAGCTTATGCTGAATCAGCGGGTGATTGAGGATGTGGACTTTCTCGGTCATGCCGTTCCCTCTCTTTCGTAGCCGCATGGAATTTCTTTGTTGCCGGTGTAGTATACACGACACCAACCTGCGCTGTAAACCGTCAGTATGCGTCCTCCCGGCTTCCATGGGCGCGCCGGTAGGCAAGCGCGTCTGACAGCATCGCGCGCGCGTGGGCGATGCTGCTGTCGCTTTTGCCGCGCACAGAGCCCAGCATGCGGGCGATCTCCTTCTCCCGCGCGCTGTTGGTGAGCACCTCGACGGATGCCGTCGTGCGGTCATTTTCCTCGCCTTTTTCCACGAGGAAATGCCGCGACGCCATGCAGGCGATCTGCTGCAGATGAGTCACGCAGATGACCTGCCGATAGCGCGCGGTGTCCCACAGCTTTTCCGCCACAGCCTGGGCGGTGTGGCCGGAGATGCCGGTGTCAATCTCGTCAAACACCATGGCCGGAATGTCGCTTTTTTCCGCCGCGATGGATTTAAGCGCCAGCATCACGCGCGACAGTTCGCCGCCGGAGGCGATGCGCGACAGCGCGCGCGGCGGTTCCCCGGCGTTGGCCGCCATCAGGATTTTGGCGGTATCAAAGCCGTCCTTGGATACGCGCTGGTCATCGCACGCGACCTGCACGCGGATGCGCGTGCCCTTCATGTTCAGCTGCGATAATTGCTCCTCGATGCGCTTTTCCAGCATCTGGGCGATGCGCGTGCGGCTTTGGCTGACCAGGCCGGCCTGCGCGCGGTACGCATACGCGGCCTTGTCGCGCGCCAATTCCAGCTCGGTCAGCGTCTCGTCCATGGTGGCAAACTGGGCCAGCTCCTGCTCGATGCGCGCAAGCGCGCCCAGCATGTCCTCCACCGTGGCGCCGTATTTGCGCCCCAGCCTGCGCAACAGGTCGAGGCGCTCCTCGACATCCTCCAGCGTGCGGCCGCCGTCCGCCACGCCCTCTGAAAGTGATCGCGCGGTCAGCGCGATATCCTCAATGTCATAGTAGAGGCTGTCCAGCCGCTCGCGCAGCTGGGCATAGTCGGCGCCCAGCGCGGCGATGGGGGCCAGCGCGTCGGATGCCGCGCGGGTTAAAAACAGCGCGGTTTCCCGTTCCCGGTCCGCGCCGTATAGGTCATGGTACGCGGCGTCCAGCGCCGAGCGCACCTTGTCCGCGTTGCGCAGCACATCGCGCGTGCGCAACAGTTCCTCCTCCTCGCCGGGCACGAGCTTTGCCGCGGCCAACTCCTGCTGCTGCAGGGTCAACAGCTGGATGCGCTCAGCGCGCTCCACACCGCGCGCGTGCATGGTGTGAAACGCGGCGTCCGCTTCCTTATAGCTTGTGTAAGCCTGGGACAGCGCCGCCAGCTGCTTGGCGTGCTCGTCCGGGCCAAAGGCGTCCAGAAACGTCAGGTGCGTATTTTCGTCCAGCAGCGCCTGGTGGTCGTGCTGGCCGTGGATATCCATCAGATACCGGGCGATGCGCTTGAGCATGGTCAGCGGCACCGCCACGCCCATGATGCGGCAGACGCTGCGCCCGCTCTGGGATATCTGCCTAGAAAGCAGCAGCTCGCCGTTTTCGTCGGGCTCCAGTTCATTTTCGGACAGCACGTCATGCACTGTCGTCAGGCCGCGCACATCAAAGATGCCCTCCACCACAGCTTTGTCGGTGCCCGTGCGGATCACATCCCGGTCAGCCCGGCCGCCCAAAAGGAAATCAACGGCGTCCACCACGATGGACTTGCCGGCGCCCGTCTCTCCGCTTAATACATTCAAGCCCGTGTCCGGTGTGAACACGATGTCCGCCACCAGCACGAAATTGCGTATCGAAATTTGCTTGAGCATTCCCTGGGGAAGACCGCCTACTTGATGATCTCGCGGAAGCGCTCCACCACATGGGGCGCGTCCTCGGCCAGGCGGGTGACCACAAAAATCGTGTTGTCGCCCGACAGCGTACCCAGGATTTCCGGCCAGCGCATGTTGTCAATCGCCTCCCCGGCCACATTGGCGGAGCCCGCCAGCGTGCGGATCACCACGATGTTGCCGGAATGGTTGATGGAAATTACCGAATCGACAAACATGCGCACAAAGCGCTCGGAAATGCCGTGCTCGGCGCGGTCGGCGGTGGCGTACTTGTACCCGCCGCCGGCCGACATTACCTTGAGCAGCCGCAGTTCCTTGATATCGCGGGATACGGTGGCCTGGGTCACGCTGATGCCCAGCGCGCGCAGCTTCTCGGCCAGTTCCTCCTGTGTTTTGATGTCCTGCTGTTCCACCAGGCTCAGGATCGCGGTCTGTCGTGAACTCTTCATGCTTCCCTCCGTTATGTTACGTTCCAGTCGGCCTGCTTCTCGCGCAGCCTGGTCAGGAATTTCTGTTCTGCAAAGCGGATGAACCGTGCCTTCTGCGCGGCTTTTCGGATCACCACGCGCACATCGCCGGACTTGTTGATGACCACCTGGCCGTCCATGATGATCTGACAGGGCTGGTCGCGGTTGGCGGATGTCGTGAGCACGACGGTCTTGTCCTCCGGCATCACGATGGGCCGCTGCGTTAAGATGTGTGAGCAGATCGACACCAGCACCAGGCAGGACATCAGCGGGTACACCACCGGCCCGCCCGCCGACAGCGCGTAGCCCGTGGTGCCGGTGGGCGTGGCCACCAGCAAGCCGTCGCCGCGGCTGACGCAGATTTCCTCCCCATCGGCATAGGCTTTGACCTCGATGCTGCTGGGGCTTTGCCCGCGGGTGAGCGCCACGTCGTTCATGACCAGCATCTCATCGCCGTCGTTGACCTGGCAGGCCAGCATCATGCGCTCTTCCAGGTGGTAATCGCCCCGCACCAGCCGGTCAACCGCCTGGGCGATGTCGTTGAGGTTGACCTCCAGCAGGAAGCCCACCCGGCCCATGTGGATGCCCAGCACCGGGATGCCCCGCACGGCGGCGTGGGCCACCGTGCGCAGCAGCGTGCCGTCACCGCCCAGGGACAGCACGGCGGTGGTTTCCTGCGGCAGGTCTTTGATGTCGCACGGCTCGCCGATGGCGATCCGGCCATGCAGCCAGGTGTCCACCAGCACGCGCGCCCCCCGATCCAAAATCAGCTGCGCCAGCACCGCTGACGTGGACACCGTGTCCGGTTTGTGGGGGTTCGCGAACAGAAAAAATGCCAGCCCGTACGTCATGTATTCCTCCGCAGTCAGTTTATTCTATCACTTGTTGCATGAAATTGGAATACCATGAATAAAAATGTTACGAAAAGGGCAAAAAAGAAGCGGCCCGCCAGGCAGGCCGCGCAGATTATCAGGTCAGCCGATACACCAGATGGGATCGTTGACCAACTCCATTTTGCCGGACGCCGCCGACCGGATGCCGGCGTCCAGCATGGCCATGGCGTCCACGTTGACCGGCAGATCCAGCGTGGGATGCAGCGCGTCGCCGGTTTCCATGCAGTGCAGAAACTCCTCGGCAATGTCGGTGCGGCCTTCGGGCAGCGGCGGCACGGTGTGAACCACGTCCGGCTCGCGCTGGTGACGCGTCTTGTAGCTGCACAGGCTGCCGTCCTTTTCCACTACCAGGGTGCCCTTGGTGCCGTAGAACACCGGGCCGTTGGACACGCCGGTGTTAACCGTCGTCCAGCTGCCCTCCACGATGGCGATGCCGGTGGGATAGCGCGCGGTGATGGTGGCGTAATCCTCCGCGTCGCCGTAGAAGCTGTCGAACTTGGCCTTCACGCCATACGCCACGTCGGCCTTCTCGCCAAAGAACCAGCGCGACAGGCACGCGCCGTAGCAGCAATAGTCCAGCAGCGCGCCGCCGCCGGCGGCCTCATGGTACCACCACTCATAGCCGCGCTCGATGTCGGTCATCTGCTGCCCGTAGGAAAGCGGCCCCAGCGAATCGGCGTTGCGGTAGGTCACCTTGAAGAGTTTGCCAATCTCGCCGGCTTCTATCAGCGTATGGGCATGCCGGATGGCCGGGCTCCAGGTGCTGGGCCAGTT
>JAGVSV010000193.1 GCA_019137115.1 Bacillota bacterium | reverse complement strand
GTCGCATTGACCTCCATACCTGTCTCTGCGGATGGAGGCGGTGTGCCCGGCGCGGCGGTCGGTTGTGCGGCTGCGCCCCGGCTTTCCGCCTGCGCGCCGCCCAGCGTCATCGCCACTGCCAGAAGCAGGATGGCTATTGTCAACAGGATCGTTTTCATGTTACGTTTCATATCCTCACCCATTTCCGCCCCAGAACCAATCCTGGGGCATGTACCCGGTGTTGCCCTCGGCATCCAGCAGGACATAGAGAGCGTCCCCCGCAACGCCCACAATCCACATGGGGTAGCCCATGGGGGCGGGCGCGGTTTCGCGCAGGTCGGCGGTTGGGTAGGGGCGCCGGTTCGGGTACGCTTCCTTCAGCACCTTGTCAGGCTGGGCGGCCTTCACCCCGTCCATGGCGGCCCCGAAGGCCAGGTACCGGGTCATCATCCAGCCCTCCAGATGGCCGTCCAGGCCAATCGAAACGCGCGACCAATCGCGCCGCTTTTCCAGCACCTGCAAAGGCGTGCGGTTGTAGAACTTGCCCAGCGAGGGCGCGGCGCGGTCGGGCCGTGTGCGCAGGTGCAGGCGGTCCTGGGGGTTGGGGTTGGCAACCGCCGCCCAACCCTCGCGGCTTAAGCTGTCCATCACGGCCTGCGGGTTCATGGACAGGTTCGCAAAATCAATGCTGAACAGATCGCGCTCGGGCGCCGCCCCGATGAGGATGCCGTTCAGGGAGGTGCCGATGCCGTCCACCGCCAGGCCGCAGAAGAGCAGGGAATACGTGGTGGCGCTTTCCGCGCCGCTGCCCATCCGCCAGGTGAGTATCCAGCGGCCGTCCGCCTGGCGGGCGAAGGCGGCCTGCGCGGACTGTTGGTTCCACTCAAGGCTGATGCTCCCCTCCCCCGCGTGGAACAGGTCATGAGATGCGCCCTGCGGCAGCGCCTTGGTGGTGCGCACGTGATAGCCATCGCCCATCTGCTCCACCCAGTGCAGATGGCGCGTGGGCTACCCGTTGCGCTGCCCTTCGGTCAGCGGCAGCACGCAGCGCTGGTTCCACAGAAAGATGCCCACGGTGATCGCCACGGCGGCGACCACGCCGATCAACGCCGTGGTGGAGACCTGGGGGTACTGGCCCTGCCAGAAGCCGGTCGCGCTGTGGCGGCTGAAAATGCCGTAGTATGCCCAGGCGATGGGCAGGGTGAGGGCGGCGTTGCGCAGGCTGAACTGGATGACCAGCGTGCCGACCAGCGCCAGCACCAGGATGATCAGCGCCCAGGTGGCGGGCGCCAGGCCGAAGCCGTCCCATCCCGCCTTGACAAGCCAGGCGGCGACGTTGACAAACGTGGCGATCAGCAGCCAGCCGTTGTACAGGCCGAACGTCAGGCCGCCCAAGCGTGCCGCCATTCCGCTGGCAGATTTCAGGCGCAGGTTGATCAGCGCCAGGGACACCGCCAGGCCCAGGATGAACACCGTGGACAGGCCGATCTGCTCGTACGAAAACGCCACGATCCAGGCGATGTTCATCACGGAGCTGACCCAGAAAAGCGGGCTGATCTGATCCACCACGCGGCCCACGCTTTCGGTCTTGTGCCGGATCAGTAGGAACAGCAGGGTAGCCAGCAGCAGCACGTACAGCACGCCCCAGATGCTGAAGGCAAACGGCGCGGGCGTGATCAGGGTGTCATAGCGGTCGGACACCACCTTCTGCGACAAGCCGTTGATGCCGCCGGTCGCCCCCAGGGCGTTGACGGCCACCGTGGCCAGGAAGAACAGGACGTTGAGGATGGCTTTCATTCGTGTGTTCATGATGTTCCTTTCAGCGAAATGACTCGCTTGTGTCATAGACATTGGCCATGATGATTTTGTTCAGGTGCGTGTAGGTTTCGATCTGCTCCGGGGTCAGGCCAGAGAAGCATTCCCGCTCCCAGCTGTCCATGGCGTCATTGACCCGGGGCACCAGCGCCCGGCCTCGTTCCGAGAGCAACAGTTCCTTGCGGCGCCCATCCTGTTCGGGCACCTGGCGCAGCAGCAAGCCGTCCTGCTCCATGCGGCTTAGCAGCCGGGACACATTGCCCTTGTCCGTTTGCAGCATCTGGCTTAACAGCGGCAACTCCGCGCCGGGCGTCTTGTCCAGCACCAGCAAAACAACCGCTTTGCGCCAGGTCCGAATCAGCGGACGGAGCTTGTCATCCAGCTTCCGCTTGCCATAGCGATGCAGGATGCTCAGGTCACAGATCAGCACGGCGCATTCGCCCCTCCAATCGTTGTACTTAACAACCATTGTACCCCACAAGGAGGCGTTTGATCACGGTTCAGAAACTTTTGTGCGGGTTTTCTATGACAATGCCGACCGGGCAGGACGGGTTGCGTGGCGTTCACCACCCAGGCTCCCCAAAAACGGGGTTGTTTGCTATAATCAAACCACTTCGCCGGCGCGCGGCGGAAAGGAGGGCGGACATGGCTGGATTCACCAAGAAGGCGATCGTGGATACGTTTGTCCAGCTGCTGAACGAAAAGCCCCTGGCCAAGATCACCGTGACCGAGCTGATCACGCGCTGCGGCATCAACCGCAACACGTTTTACTATCATTTCAGCGACATCTACGCCCTGGTGGACGAGCTGCTGGGCAGCGAGATCCAGCGCTTCTCCAAGCGCCTGGACCGATCGCTTTCCCTGCAGGAAAGCCTGATCGCGGCGATGGCGTTCATCACGAAGTACGAGAAGGCCATCCGCAACATCAACAACTCCGGCAACCGGGAGCAGGTGCAGCGCTTTGTGTTTGAGGCGGTGGAGGAAGTCACCCAGGAGTTCACCCGCAAAATGGCCGAGGGCACCGGCGCCACCGAGGAGGACATCCGCTTCATCGCCCGCTATACCACCTATGCGTTTGCCGGGCTGGTGTCCGACTGGCTGGCCAGTGACGACAACGAATCCCTGGCGTTCATGATCGGCCGCGTCAGCCAGTTGACCGAGGACGCCATCCGGGAGTT
>JAGVSV010000219.1 GCA_019137115.1 Bacillota bacterium | reverse complement strand
AACAGCACCGGCGCGTGGCTGCCCCAGATGGCCTTGTCGCCGCCCCACAGGCGGTCGCGGCCCTGCCCGTCCACAATGCGCAGCATCTGCGCGCCCAGCGTGCTGATGGTAACCGTAAGCTCGCCGTTGCTGATGTTGATGTCCGCCATGGTGATTCCCTCCGTTGTGTTCTATGTTCTGTTCAGATCCCGGCGCGTGATCCAATGCGCTCCACGCCGGTCTTGTCCCACGTCCACGAGTGCGCGCCCGTACATTATACCGCTGCACACAGCATAGCACAGCCTCCGTACCGCATCCATGGGCACGGGCAAATCCAACAGGGAATTCCTCTTGATTTTCTTTGTCTTGCCTGTTTACTTCAGTGCGATAAAGTGATAAATTGCTACCATCAGGAGGTGATCCGATGGATTGGCGGGACGACCAGGACCTGAAGCAGTTCCTCAAAGCGGTGCTGACGCTGGAAAATGAGCAGGAGGCGCTGCGGTTTTTCCAGGATGTGTGCACGATCAAGGAATTGACCGACATGGCCAAGCGCCTGGAGGCCGCGCGCATGCTGGCGCAAGGCAAAAACTACCGCGAGGTGACCCAGGCAACCGGCATGAGCACCGCCACCATTTCCCGCGTGAACCGTTGCCTGGTGTACGGCGAGGGCGGGTACCGCGACGCGCTGAAAAAGATGGGCGCGGCGGACGAAGCGTGAAACGGGGCATGAGTCAGGGTGGGAATCAACCCGTGGATCAGAGCATAGATCAGCGCGCACACCAATGCACGGATCAAGGTGTGAACCAAGGCGCAAATCTGCGCACGGATCAGGGCATCAACCAGCCCATAGATCAAATCACCCCCCGCGACCTCACGGCGATTTTGGGGCAGGACGAGCGCGCGGCGCTGGCGCTGCGCGAGCTGTACACCGCCTGGGGGTACCAGCGCTGGCGGGTCAATGACTTTGAGGACTATGACCTGTACGTGCGCAACCGGGATTTTCTGCTGAGCGACAGCGTGCTGACGTTCAATGACGCCAACGGCAAACTCAAGGCATTGAAACCCGACGTGACATTGTCCATCGTGCGGCACGCGCCGTCCGCCGGAGGCCAGCTGCAGCGGCTGCACTACCATGAGCGGGTATTCCGCGCGTCGCCGCTGGGCGACGGCTTTGAGGAGATCACGCAGGTGGGGCTGGAATGCCTGGGCGACATCGGGCTGTACGAAACTTGCGAGGTCATTTTGCTGGCGGCGCGAAGCCTGTCGCTGATGGGCGAGGACTATGTGGTGGACATCAGCCACATGGGGCTGGTGGCGCCGTTTCTGGCGTCATGTCCCGCGGGCAACGCCGCGGCGCTGGCCGTGGCCGACTGCCTGGCGCACAAGAACCCCGACGGCATCGTGAAGGCCCGGGACGAGTTTGGCCTGCCTGACGCATGGGTACGCCGCGCGCTTGCACTGGCGGCGTACTGCGGCGCGCCGGAGGACGTGCTTCCCGCCATCGCGGGCACCTTCCCGGAACCCATGTACCAGGACGCCATCCGGGAGCTGGAAGGCGTGGCCACGGCGCTTGCAAGCCGTGACCTCAAAGGCCGCATCCAGCTGGATTTCTCGGTGATCAACAGCGCCAGCTATTACAGCGGCATCGTGATGCGCGGGTACCTGCCCGGCATCCCCACGCGCATTTTGTCCGGCGGGCGGTATGACCCGCTGATGCGCAGGCTGGGTCGGCAGGACGGCGCGATCGGGTTTGCGGTGTATCTGGACAAGCTGCACGCCGCCCCCACCGGGCGCGGCACCGCGCAGGTGATGACCTTTTCGGCAAATGAGCAACCGGGAGACGTGCTGGCCCGCGCCGAGGCGCTGGCGCAGGCTGGCGGCGTGCGCGCGGTGCGGGAGGTGCGCCATGGTTAACATCGCGCTGCCCAAGGGCCGCCTGGGCGAAAAGGCCTACGCGCTGATGGCGGCGGCGGGCTACCCCTGCCCAGGGGTTATGGACAACGGGCGCAAGCTGATCTTTGAGGACGAAGCGCTGGGCGTGCGCTATTACTGGGTCAAGCCCTCCGACGTGGCGGTGTATGTGGAGCGCGGCGCGGCCGACATCGGCATTGTGGGCAGCGACGTGCTTTTGGAGCAGCGCAGCGACGTGTATGAGCTGCTGGATCTGGGCATCGGGGCGTGCCGCCTGGCGGTGGCGGCGCCGGTGGATTTTGTGGAGGACCCGGCCGCCACGCTGCGGGTGGCCACCAAATACCTGGTGGTGGCGCGGCAGTATTACGCCCAGCGCAGCCGCCGCATTGACGTGATCTATCTGAACGGCTCGGTGGAGTTGGCGCCCATCGTGGGGCTGTCGGACGTCATCGTGGACATTGTGGAAACCGGTGCGACGCTCAAGGAAAACAACCTCGAGCCCCGGGAGACCATCGCGCAGGTGTCCGCGCGGCTGATTGTGAACAAGTCCGCGATGAAGTTTTTGGGCGACGCGATCACCGGCATCCGGACAGGATTAATAAAGGAACTGAAGAAGGACGCAGCATGCGTGTAGTGGAGGCAGCCACCGGTTTGTGGCGCGTGGCGCGGGAGCCAGGGCAGGACGGCGCGGTCAGCGAAGCGGTGCGGGGCATCATCGCGGAGGTGCGCGCGCGGGGCGATATCGCGCTGCTTGAATTGACCGAGCGCTTTGACGGCGCGCGGCTTTCAGCGCTGGAGGTCACCCAGGCCGAACAGGAAGCCGCGATCGCCGAGGTCGGCGGAGACGGTCTGGCACTGCTGCGCGGCGCGGCGGACAACATCCGATTGTTTCACGTGAAACAATTACGGCCGGGGTTCGCGTTTTCGCCGCGCGACGGCGTGATCTTGGGCCAAACCGTGGAACCGCTTGCGCGCGTTGGACTGTACGTGCCCGGCGGCACGGCGGCCTATCCCAGCACGGTGCTGATGAACGCCATTCCCGCCGCCATCGCCGGATGCCCCGAGATCGTCATCACCACGCCGCCGGGCAAG
>JAGVSV010000082.1 GCA_019137115.1 Bacillota bacterium | reverse complement strand
GTCCGACAGGCTGCTGCCCGGCGGGTTTCTGTACCTGTCGGATGTGCTGTCAGACCCGGTGCTGTGCCGGAAGATGGGCGTCATATTGGCCGGTGCGTACTACGAGGCGGGCGCCGATTTTGTGCTGACGATGGAAACCAAGGGCATACCGGTTGCGCTGACCACCGCGGAGACGCTCAACGTGCCGCTGATCATTGCGCGCCGCGCCAACAAGGTTTATGAGGGCAGCGCGATGAGCATCATCTTTCCGTCGGACAACGGCGGCTCGGAAACCATGTCGTTGTCCCGCCGGGCGGTGCGCGCCGGGCAGAAAGCGCTGATCATTGACGACTTTATCCGCAAGGGCGGCACCGCCAAAGGCATGTCCGCATTGATGTACGAATTTGACGTGGATGTGGTTGGCATGGGCTTTGTGCTGGCGCAGGAAAACCCAGACAAACGGCTGGTCAGCGACATCAAAGCGCTGATGACCTATGCCGGCCCCAACCCGGACGGACAACCGATGGTGAAACCGGGCAGCTGGCTGTACGATTGATGAGCGGGACAAACCACATGGTGCTGATCGCGGGGCTGGGAAATCCCGGCGCCCAATATGAGCGCACGCGCCACAACGCGGGCTTTGAAGCGCTGGATATACTGTCCAAATCCGTGGGCATCGCCATCGACCGGGCACGCTTCCGTTCGCTGGTCGGCGAAAGCACCATTGCGGGCAAGCGCGTTGTATTGCTCAAGCCGCAGACGTATATGAACCTGAGCGGGCAGGCCGTCGCGGAAGCGATGCGGTGGTACAAGCTGCAACCGGAGCAGGTGCTTGTCATATCCGACGACATCGACCTGCCGCCCGGCGTGATCCGCGTGCGCATGAAGGGTGGCGCGGGCACGCACAACGGATGGAAGAGCATCATCGCCGAAACCGGAACCGGCGATTTCCCGCGCATCCGGATCGGCACCGGCGCCCCGCCCATCTACTTTGACCTGGCGGCATGGGTGCTGGCCAAACATGATGAAACCACCCGTCCCCTGATGGAAGAAGCATTTGAGGCGGCGGCAAAAGCCGCGGTCTGCTTTGTGGAGCATGGCATCAACCTGACCATGAACCGGTTCAACCGGAGGCACGATGAAGAACCAGCGGTTTGACGCGCTCACCGCCCACCCGCCCTGGCAGCAGGCGCTGGCCGCCATTTCCAGGGGCAAGCATGTGGCGCTGTATGACGCGACCGAGTCGCAGCGCGCGTACATGGTGGCGGCGCTGGCCGCATCCAACGGCAAGCAGGTCATCTATGTGTGCTCCAGCGAGCAGGCAGCTATGCGCGCTGCCGAGGATTGTGCCCACCTGCTGGATGGCCGCGCGGGGCTGGTGCCCGCCCAGGAATTGCAGTTCATCCGCGCCGCGCGCAGCCGGGATACCCAGTGGCGGCGCCTCACGGTGCTGGATCGGGCCATGGAAGGCCGCATGCGCGTGCTGTGCATGGCGGCGGATACCCTGCTGCTGCGGCTGATGCCCCGCAAAGCCTACGAGGGCGCGGTGATCACCGTTCGCACCGGGCAGGAGCACGACATGGACACGCTCACGGCGCGTCTGACCGTCATGGGCTACGAGCGCGTGGACATGGTGGAGGGGCGCGGCCAGTACGCGGTGCGCGGCGACCTGCTGGATGTGTTTCCCCCCTGCGCGGATGACGCCGTGCGCATTGAGTTCTTTGACACCCAGGTGGACGCGATCCGCAGTTTTGATACGCTGACCCAGCGCAGCACCCAAACCATGGAAACCGTGCGCCTGACGCCGGCGGTGGAATATTTCGTCAAAGAGGACGACCGGGTGCGTGCCGCTGACGCCATGCGGCAAGCCATTGAACGCTCTGCCAGCGCGCGCTCCCGCATGCTGGATCAGTACGCCTTGCCCCCGAATGAGGACGCGGGCGATGCCGCGGTCCATCCATATGGCCTGGATCAGTTGATGCTGGATGCCCAGCGGCTGGAAGAGGAAGGCTATTTCACAGGCATCCAGGAATGGACGCATCTGGTCATGCCGGAATCTGTCGGCCTATGGGACCTGTTTCCGGACGCATTGATCGTGATCGACACCCCCGGATGACCGGATGCTGGGTTTTGCCAGCGACCTGGAGCAGGCGATCTCGCGCGGCGAAGCAACGCAGGCGCAGCAGGGGTTGCTGTACACCTCCGATGAGGCGGAGGACGCGCTGAGGTCGCGCCCCGTACTGACCATGCAGGAATTGCTGCGCGGCCAGATGGGGCTGCAGCCCGATCTCGCGGTGGCCATGAAGGGAACGGGCTTGTCCGGCTATACCGGTCGGTACGCGGATTTGGCGCGGGATATCGTGTCCTGGCGTGCAAACGGCTGGCAGATCGCCATGCTGATGGGTTCGGCGACGCGCGCGCAACGCGTGCGCACGGCGCTGAACGAGTTTGATGTAGCGCTGCCCGAACCGGACAGCGATGCGGACGGCATTGCTCTTTCCTCCGTTTCCTTTTCGCGCGGCTTTATGCTGCACGATGCCGGCCTGGCTGTCATCACCGACACGGACATCTTTGGCAGCGAGCGGCGCAGGGCACGGCAGCGGCAATATGCCGGGGAGCGCATAGAGGCGTTCACTGACCTGCGCGAGGGCGACTACGTGGTGCATGAGGACCATGGCGTGGGCATATACCACGGCACGGTGCGGCTGCAAAGCGAAGGCATCTTCCGCGATTATCTGTTTATCCAGTACCGGGGCAATGACAAACTGTACATCCCGGTCGACCAGTTTGACCGGGTGCAAAAGTACATCGGCGCGGGCGGTGACGCGCCCCCGCTCAACGACCTGACTGGCGGGGACTGGAACCGGCAGAAGAAAAAAGTCAAAGCCGGCTTGGCGAAACTTGCCATCGACCTGGTCAAGCTATATGCCGCCCGGCAGGCCATACCGGGGTATGCCTTTCCCGCCTGGGATGACTGGGAGCGCCAGTTTGCCGAGAGCTTTGAATATGAGCTGACGCCTGACCAGGAGCGCGCCATCGAGGAAACGCTGGATGACATGGCCAAGCCGGTCAACATGGACCGCCTGCTGTGCGGCGATGTGGGCTACGGCAAAACCGAGGTCGCCATGCGCGCGGCGCTGCGCTGTGTGCTCAATGGCAAGCAGGTGGCGTTCCTCGCCCCCACCACCATTCTGGTGCAGCAGCATTACCGCACCTTGCGCAAACGCTTTGAGGATTTCCCGGTGCGCGTGGAGTTTGTCAGCCGTTTCCGCACGCCCAAGCAAAACAGGGAAGTGATCGCCGCCGCCCGCGCCGGCCAGGTGGACATCCTGATCGGCACCCACCGGCTGCTGTCCAAGGATGTGGCATTCCAGAATCTGGGCCTGCTGGTGGTGGACGAGGAACAGCGCTTTGGCGTCGGGCACAAGGAGCGCATCAAAAGCATGAAAGGCGAGGTGGACGTGCTGACGTTGTCCGCCACGCCCATCCCCCGCACGCTGCACATGAGCATGGTGGGCGTCCGGGACATGAGCCTGCTGGAAACCCCGCCGGAGGAGCGTTTTCCGGTGCAAACCTATGTGACGGACTATCACGAGCCGTTGATCCGGGACGCGCTAATGCGGGAGATGAGCCGTTCCGGCCAGGTGTTCTTCCTGTACAACCGCGTGCGCGACATTGAGCGCTTCGCCAGCCGCCTGCGCCTGCTGGTGCCGGAGGCGCGCATCGCCGTGGCGCATGGGCAGATGCCCGAGCATACGCTGGAAGACATCATGATGGACTTCTATGAGGGCGCGTACGATGTGCTGTTATCCAGCACCATCATTGAAAACGGCATCGATGTGCCCAACGCCAACACCCTGATCGTATACGACGCTGACCACTTTGGCCTGTCCCAGCTGTACCAGCTACGAGGCCGCGTGGGCCGCTCCAGCCGCGTGGCGTATGCGTACTTCACCGTGCGCCCTGACCGCGTGCTGACCGAAACGGCGGAAAAGCGCCTGTCCGCGATCAAGGAGTTCACGGAGTTTGGCGCAGGCTTCCGCATCGCCATGCGCGATCTGGAGATCCGCGGCGCGGGCAATATGTTCGGGCCCGAGCAGTCCGGCCAGGTCAGCGTGGTGGGCTATGACATGTACGTAAAGATGATTGAGGAAGCCGTGCTGGAAGCCAAAGGTGATTTCAGCTTCCAGCGTGACCGCGAGCTGGAAACGCGCGTGGAACTCAAGATCAGCGCTTACCTGCCGGACGCCTATGTGCGCGGCGAGGCACAGCGCATGGAGGTCTACAAGCGCATCGCCATGATCCGCACAAGGCAGGACCGCATTGAAGTGCTCGACGAGCTGATCGACCGCTTCGGCGAACCGGCTGTTCCTGTGACCAACCTGGTCAGCGTGGCGCACCTGCGCTCGCTGGCGCGCGCCATTGGCGCCGACCTGGTCAGCGCGACGGACGGTTACCTGAAGCTGCGCCTGAACGCGCAGTATGTGGCCGACCCCCACGTGCTGCTGGCGGCGATGACAGCAACCGATCAGCGCTTTTCGCTTTCCTCTGGCAGGCAGACCAGCCTGTTGATCAAGCTGCCGCGAATGTCGGAAGCCGACATGCTGGAAGCGGCTATTCCCCTGTTGGAGGCGCTGATCAGCGCAATGGAACGCCACCAGCAAGCGGGCTGATACAGGCTTCACATTCTTGCCCTGCGGACTGTCGGGGTGGTATGCTTACTGTGCCCTGTTGTATGCGGGGCACTTCTTGCGATGGATGGAGAACAAATGCCGGATTCCCAGGAAATCATCATACGGGGCGCACGGGAACACAACCTAAAGAACGTGAACCTGACGCTGCCGCGCAACAAACTGATCGTCTTTACGGGCTTGTCGGGTTCTGGCAAGTCCTCGCTTGCCTTTGATACCATCTATGCTGAAGGTCAGCGCCGGTTTATCGAGAGCATGTCCGCCTATGCCCGTCAGTTTTTGGGGCAGATGGACAAGCCGGATGTCGATTTGATCGAGGGCCTATCCCCCACCATATCGATTGACCAGCGCACCACCAGCCACAACCCGCGCTCCACCGTGGGCACGGTGACGGAAATCCACGACTATCTGCGGCTGCTGTACG
>JAGVSV010000116.1 GCA_019137115.1 Bacillota bacterium | reverse complement strand
CTCCTGCTGGGCCTGGGCGCGCTGGTTATCCCCAGCATAGGCCCGTTCTTGGCGGCCGGACCCATCGCGGCGACGCTGGGCGGCATCGCGGCCGGTGGGGCGGTGGGCGGCGTCGTGGGCGCACTGGCCGGCCTGGGCATTGACAAGGAAGAAGCCCGGCTGCACGAAGCGGCGCTGGAGCGCGGCGACCTGCTGGTGCTTGTGCCGGTGGAACCCGACCAGGACCGCTATGACCGCGTCAACGACATCTTCCGCTGGTCGGAGGATGAGTACTACCGCCACTACAAGCGCGTGGATGGCAGGCACCCGGCCAACTATCCGCCGCTGGTTGACGCGATCGACCCGACCATGAGCCCGATGGACCCGCCGCCGCAGCCACTGGACCGTGGTGACCAACCGCCGGATCTGCGCGGATAAGCGATATCCAACTACCAGTGCAGCCATTCCGATGCTGGTTTTGCCGGTACCCGGGGTGGCGTGTGCTCCTTGTGATCTTCAAAAACTCACCCAATAACCCATGCAACCGCATCCTGGGGTATACTGTGGGCATGACATTCGTTACGGCAGGAGGGGAGCGGATATGCGGCCAGTGTGGGTGGGGGCCATTTCCTTTGGCCTGGTGAACATCCCGGTGGAGCTGATCACCGCAGAAAGCAGTGACTCGCTGGACTTTACCATGCTCGACAAGCGCGACAACAACCGCATCAGCTACAAGAAGGTAAACGCGGTGACCGGCAAGCCGGTGCCCGACGACGCCATCATCAAGGCGTATGAGTGGGAGGAAGGGCAGTATGTCGAGGTAACGCCCGAGGACTTCAAGCAGGCGCACGTGGAAGCCACCCGCACGATCGACATCCAGCATTTCATCCCGCGGGACGAAATGGACCTGCGGTACTTTGAAAAACCCTACTACATAAAACCCCAGAAAAGCGGCCAAAAGGCGTATGTGCTGTTGCGTGAGGCGCTCAAAAAGAGCGACACCATCGCCGTCTCCATGATCGTTCTGCGCACGCGCGGCTACCTGAGCGCCATCTATGAGCTGGATGACCTGCTGATATTGAACCTGCTGCGTTACGAGTCGGAGCTTAAGGACTACGATGACCTGACCATCCCGGAGGTCAATCTGACGGCGCGGGAAATGCAGCTGGCCACCTCGCTGATCACCGACCTGACTGAATCCTGGCAGCCGGAGCAGTACGGCGATGAATACCGGGAGTCGCTGCTTGCCACCATCCGCGCAAAGGCCGAGGGGAAGAAGATCAAGAAAGCGCCCCAGGCCGAAGCCAAGCCGGCCGGCGAGGTGATCGACATCGTGGAACTGCTCAAGCAGTCGGTGGCCAAACGGGGAAAGGGGAAAAGCGATGCGCCTAAACGAGTACGAAAGAAAGCGTGACTTTGACAAAACTGCCGAGCCCAGGGCCGAGCGCAGGACCAGCACCGACGGCGACCTGGTTTTCGTGGTGCACAAGCACGCCGCGTCCCGCCTGCATTATGACCTGCGCCTGGAGCATGACGGCGTGCTGTTGTCCTGGGCGGTGCCCAAGGGGCCGTCCTTCAACCCCAGGGACAAGCGCCTGGCCGTGCAGGTGGAGGACCATCCCTACGATTACCGGGATTTTGAGGGCACCATCCCCAAAGCCGAGTATGGCGGCGGCACCGTCATGCTGTGGGATGAGGGCACCTGGGCACCCGACGGCGACATCGATGAGATGCTGGCGGCGGGCAGCCTGAAGTTCCAGTTAAGCGGCCAGCGGCTCTCCGGCCGGTGGGCGCTGGTGCGCATGAAGCCCAAGCCCGGCGAAGAGGACAAAAACTGGCTGATGATCAAGGAAAAGGACGGCTTTGTGCGCGCGGATGACGGCATCAGCACGTTTCAAACCAGCGTCCGTTCGGGCCGCACGATGGAAGAGATCGGGGAAGCGCTCCCTTTTTAGACGCGCCGGTTGCGCTGGCGACCCTGCGCGACCGGCCGCCCGAGGGCGATGACTGGCTGACCGAAATCAAATACGACGGATATCGGATTGTGGGGTACAAATCCCCTTCCGGGGTCGCCCTCAAAACGCGCAACAGGCGGGATTACACCGGGAAATTCCCGGCGCTGGCCGAAGCGCTGGCTGCCTGGGACGCCCCGCCCTGTGTCATTGATGGTGAGGCCGTGGTGTTTGACCGCGGCGTTTCCAGCTTTTCCGCGCTGCAAGCGTACCTGAAAACCGGGGTCGGAAACGCTGTGTGTATGGCGTTTGACCTGCTGTACCTGGGCCAGGACACGCGTCCGCTCCCGCTTGACCAGCGCAAGGAGATGCTCGAAAAACTAATGGCAGACGCGCCGGAACAGGTGTTGTACGCCACCCATACGGACGCGCCTCCTGCCGACGTGCTGGCCGCCGCGTGCGCCAACCGTCTGGAGGGCGTCATCATCAAGCGCCGGGATGCACCCTATGTCGGCGGGCGCAGCGAAAACTGGCTCAAAGTAAAGTGCGCCAACCGGCAGGAGTTTGCGGTGCTGGGGTACAGCGCCAAAAAGCGGGCGCTGTCCTCGCTGCTGCTGGGCGAGATGGACAACGGTTCCCTGCGCTATGTGGGCCGCGCGGGCACAGGCTTTACCCAGCGGGAGAGCGATGCGCTGCTGGAATCCTGCGCGCCGCTGGTTACAGAGAAACCCGCCACCAGCGTGCCCCGCAAGGCAGGGGAAACGTATGTGTGGCTCAAGCCCGAAAGGGTCGCCGAGGTCGCCTTTGCGTCCTGGACCAGCGGCGGGCTGCTACGGCAGGCCAGCTTTCTAGGCCTGCGCGACGACAAATCCGCCAGGGAGGTGGTTGTGGAGATGCCGCAAAGCAAACCGCGCGCCAAAGCCAAAACCGACGCCGTGCCGCTGACGAGCCCCGATAAGGAGATGTACGAGGGCGTCACCAAAAAAGACGTGATGGACTATTACGTCAGGATCGCGCCGCGCATGCTGCCCTATGTCAAGGGCAGGCTGGTGAGCCTTGTGCGCTGCCCGGACGGCGCCAC
>JAGVSV010000258.1 GCA_019137115.1 Bacillota bacterium | reverse complement strand
GTGTTGTACAGCGGGTTGGCCAGCGCCAGCCCGCGCTGGATGGCGCGGTCGCCGAAGCGGGCATGGATGCTGTCCACCGCGTGGCTCAGGCGCTCCAGCTTGTCACGGCGCGCGGTCTGCCCGAGCATATCCAGCTGCACCGGGCGATCGGTTGCTTCCAGCGATCCCATGCTGATGCCGATGGAGCGGTAGGGCAGCATGCTGTCAAACCCTTTGCAGTGCAAAATGTCCATCGCCAGCGGCACCATTTCCTCCGCCTGCGCGGTATGGAACTGCACCGTGCGCTGGGCCGCCACGCAGCGCATCTGCGCATCGCGCACCATCACTGACAGGCAGCGCCCGCGCATGCCGATCTCCCGCAGGCGGGCGGATACCGAATCAGCGATCACGTACAGCACGCAGTACACATCCTCCAGGGTGTACATGTCCTGCGGCGCGGTGATGGAGTTGCCCACGCTTTTTACCTCGACGCTGTCCTGTGAGCGCATCACGGGGCTGCTGTCCTCACCGGCGGCATAGCGCTGCAAGATCACGCCCACCTTGCCAAAGGCGCCCTGCATATAGGCGACATCCTGTTGCGCCAGGTCGCCGATGGTATTGATGTACCGGGCTTGCAGCTTGCGCTTCATCCGGTTGCCGATGCCGATCATTTCATCCGTCGGCAGCGGCCAGACCACGTCGCGGAAGTTGTCCTGCGAAATTACCGTGCTGGCGTCGGGCTTTTTCAGGTCCGAGCCCAGCTTGGCAAAGGGCTTGTTGAATGAAATGCCCACCGACAGCGTGATGCCCAACTCCTGCTTGGCCTGCTCGCGCAGGGCGTCGGCAATGCGCAGCCCCTGGCCGATGTCCACATCCGGGCCGCTGACATCCAGCCAGCATTCGTCCAGGCCAAAGGGCTCCACGCGGTCGGTGTACCGCTCGTACATGTTGCGCAGCCGGTGCGAAAAGTTGATATAGCGCCCATAATCAGGCGGGATAATGACCAACTCCGGGCAGAGCCGCCGGGCCTCCCAGTTGACCATGGCGGTTTTGATCCCGTACTTCTTAGCCTCCCGGGTGGCGGCCAGCACAATACCATGCCGCTCCTCGGTGCTGCCGCACACCGCCATGGGCAGGCCGCGCAGCGCATGCCGGTACACCAGCTCGCAGGACGCGTAAAAGCTGTTGGCGTCGCAGTGCAAGATCACCCGAGCCATGACGCTCCCCCTTTCCGCTGCGCGGTAACCGCCGACGTACAGAGAACATATGTTCCCCTTTCGAGAGGATCATATCACCGGACAAGCAAGGCGTCAAGAAAAAATGGGATGGTTGTACGGGTTTTAAGGATGGGTTTTGTCGTCCGGACGAATCGGTCAGGCGGGTCGTCGGGTATTGGGGGTTTTAAGGATTTTCTGCGGGTTTTAAGTATCCCATCATCCTTAAAACCTCCCTCCAAAAAAGTGAGGAATTATCAGGCTTCCCGGGTGTTTTTAGGCGTTTCGGGAGGTTTTTAGTGTTTTAAGGATGGGTTTTGTCATGCGGACGTTCTGTCAGCAGGATCGCCGGGCATGGGGGTTTTAAGGATGTCCTGCGGGTTTTAAGTATCCCATCATCCTTAAAACCTCCCCTCAAAAAAGCGAGGAGTTTCAACGCTTCCCGGGTGTTTTTGGGCGTATCGGGAGGTTTTTAGTGTTTTAAGGATGGGTTTTGTCATGCGGACGATTCGGTCAGTCGGGTCGCGGGGCATAGAGGTTTTAAGGATGTCCTGCCGGTTTTAAGTATCACCCCATCCTTAAAACCTCCCTTCAAAAAAGTGAGGAGTTATCAGGCTTCCCGGGTGTTCTTAGGCGTACCGGGAGGTTTTTAGTGTTTTAAGGATCGATTCCGTCATCCCAGCGGTTGGGTCGTGAGGTTTGCCCCGATGATGCGGATCATCCCGGTCATTGGAGGGCAGCCTTCTCTCGGGCCGTGTTGCATGCCCTCTCTCTCCAAAGGGATATTAACTTTACTATTTTGGATTATTATATAATTATATTGCCTTTCTGTCCATTTGAAGGCATCACAGCACAAGGCCTCCTTAAAACCCTTAAAACCTCCTTTTGTGGCGTTTTGCGCTCGCAATCCCTTGCCGCGCCTCACTTTTTGGCGGCGAGGTTTTAAGGATGCAGGCATACTGAAAACCTACGTGACATCCTTAAAACCTCCCCCGATGGCGTTTGCGGTCAGGACGCTTCCCTGCAAGGCACTCCCTTGCGGGGACGGGTTGAGGATGAAGCCATAATCGAAACCCACATGGCATCCTTAAAACCCTTAAAACCTCCGTTTGTGGCGTTTCTCGCTCGCAATCCCTTGCTGCGCCTCACTTTTTGGCGGCGAGGTTTTAAGGATGCGGCATACTGAAAACCTACGCGATATCCTTAAAACCTCCAAAGAGACGGATGGCTTGCGCGCATCCGTCCGGTTCGCCACATTCGTCTGGCTCCTGCTTGCCTACGCCCCTGCCCCCTCACACCCTTCGTTCCTTGCGCCTTCTGTCGTGCTGATCGTAGTACGTGCGTTTGTGCGCCAGCATCCTGTCGTCCGCTTCCTGGATGACCCGCTCCAGGCCGGTTTCATTTTCCGCATTGACGATGCCGTACGACACGCTGTACCCTTCGGCTTCAATGCGCTGGATGAAATGATCCAGCTTTTCCGCGCAGGCATCCGGCGCGCCGTCGCGGCACAGCACCACAAACTCGTCCCCGCCGATGCGGAACATGTCCCTGCCCGGGAAGGTGTCGCGCAGGCCATCGGCAATGGCGCGCAGCATCTGGTCGCCCGCGGCGTGGCCCAAGGCGTTGTTCAGCTCGTGCAGGCCGTTGGCGTCCAGGAAAATACACGCCAGCGAAGGGAACACCGTGTCCCTGGTGTCCCTCAG
Source organism: Bacillota bacterium (assembly GCA_019137115.1). Classification (GTDB taxonomy): domain Bacteria; phylum Bacillota; class Clostridia; order Christensenellales; family Aristaeellaceae; genus JAGVSV01. Next base: position 9,662 of record JAGVSV010000258.1, on the reverse strand, counting down.
CAGCTTCTCAAAGGCGTTGCGGTTCTTAAGCCCGGTGGACTGATCCTCCATGCCCAGCTTGCGGATGCGCTGGTAGGCGCCCAGCAGGATGACCGCCACAAACGCCATGTACACCAGCACCGTGACGCCGATGACGGCGGCCATGCGGTACAGGCTCAGGCGGATGTCCCGGCTTTCGGCAAAGGCGTGCTGCTGCTCGACGGACACCAGCACGCTCCAGTTGTTGATGCCCACCGGCACGTGGCTTAAGTACAACAGGGTGTCCGCCGTGCGGGATGCAAAGCCCGCATGGCCGGCCACGCCGCGGGCCAGCTTTTCGATGGTGCCGTCCAGGCTGTTGCGGTTGGGGGTGGGCTGGCTGCCAAAGTCCCGGGTGTTGCCAAAGGAGTTTTGCCGTGTGTCCAGCAAAAAGTCGCCGGAATCGCCGTCCACCAGGTACACATAGGCGCTGCCGCCATAGATGCCCGTGCGGAAATTGTCCGCCAGTTTGGACAGCTGGACGACGCCGTACAGGATATAGATGACCTCCCCGTCCTTTACCACGGGCACCACGTTGCGCACCACGCGCTCGCCCTCGTCCCGGGTGCTCCACTTGATGTTGGAGATGTGTTTGCCCATCTGCTTTTCCGCGTCAAAGTTGAGGTACGCCGACACATCCCGCACCGTGCCGTCCGGGTCCAGCATGGTGTTGTCCGGGCGCAGCAGCTCCACATAGGACAGATAGTTTTCCGTGGTGCTGAACGCCCCAAGGATGCCCGGCAGTTTGTCGGCGTCGGCATCCTCGCTGGCGATCAGGGCCGCCATGGTGTCCAGCAACGCGGTGTCCATGCGGCTTTTCTCATAAAACTCCCGCGCCAGCTGGCGCGCCGCGTTGGTCAGCTGGTTGAAGCTGGCCTGGGCGACGTCCTCGTTCACCGAGGCGATCGTATATCCAATGAACAGCGACAGCACCAGCACCGCGATCAGCGTGAGCAGCACAAAGGACTGGATATGCGTTTTTTGCATATAGACCGTGCCCATACGCCTGTCCATCGGTTGCGCTCCCTTTTCCCGTAAGTAGAATTATCTCATCCATGATACAGGTTTCGGGCATGAATGGCAATCGATGGCGGGCATTTGTTTTGGGTTTAATAAACGGTATTTTTCCTGGTCGATGCGGGAATTCCCGCCCGGTCCATTGTTTGAGGCGTTGGTTGTTGTTTACAATGAATAGGGATGGAGGGAACGGCCTGGTTGTCTTGCGCGGAATTTGCTCGCCGGCCCATTCATCGGAAAGCAGGGTGGACATGATCAAACGCTTTTTGGCCGCGGCGGCGGTGTTCCTAGCCATTGACCTCGTGTGGCTGACGGTGGTTTCGCCCAAACTCTATCAGTCGCAGATCGGGCACCTGATGGCCGACACGGCCAGCCTGCCGGCGGCGGGCGTGTTTTATGTGATCTACATTGCCGCGCTGCTGTTCTTTGTGGTCAACCCGGCGATTGAACGGCGCTCGGTCTGGCAGGCGGTGTGGACGGGCGCGTTTATGGGGCTGGCGATGTACGCCACCTATGACCTGACCAACCAGGCCACGCTCAGGGACTGGCCGGTGATGATCACGGTGATTGACCTTGTGTGGGGCACGGCATTGACCGCGGCCACCAGCGGCATCACCACCCGCCTGTTTGTCGGATCGACCAAAGGGGGGCAGCCATGAGCCAGTACATTGACGCGGCGGCGTTTCACAGGGCGCTGCTGCAAGGGGCGCGCCGGGTGGAGGGCAAGCGGGAGGAGCTCAACCGCATCAACGCATTCCCGGTGCCCGACCGGGACACCGGCAACAACCTGGCCTACCTGATGGCGCAGCTGCGCGCCCGGCTGGCGGTCACGCCGGACATTGGCGAGCTGCTGACCGATCTGGGCGAGGCCAGCCTGCTGGGCGCGCGGGGCAACAGCGGGGCCATCTTTTCGCAGTATTTCGAGGGCTTCCGCGCCGCCGCCATACAGGTGGGCGCGCATTTGCAGCTGCGCGCGGACGACCTGGCGCGCCTGTTCCGGCAGGGGTATACCAGCGCCTATCAGGCCATCCAGCAGCCGCGCGAGGGCACGGTGCTAAGCGCGATGGCCAGCTTTGCCGATGGGTTTGAGCATGTGCTGGGGCAGCTGGATGACTGGCGCGCGGCGGCGGACAGCGCGCTGACGCTGCTCAAGGACACCGTGATGGACACCGTCAACACCCTGCCGCAGCAGCGCGCGCTGGGGGCGCCGGACGCCGGCGCGATGGGCTTCCTGTACTTTGCCGAGGGGTTTGTGCGCTCGCTGCTGGGGCAAACGGAGGAAGCGGACGCCGGGGACGCGCTGCCCGCGCTGTATACGCTGGCCGAAAGCACGCACGCGCCGGACGGGGAACTGACCTACCGCTTCTGCACCGAGGCGGTGGTGCGCCTGCCGCATCAAATGGGGCTGCCCGACGCGTTGCGCCAGGCGCTGGAAACCATGGGCGACAGCATGGTGCTGTCCCAGGCAGGGCATCTGGTGCGCGTGCACCTGCACACCAACGAGCCGGCCAAAGCCATCGACCTGCTGGCCGGGCAGGGCGCGCTGATGGAAACGAAGGCCGATGACATGCACATGCAGCAGGCGCTGACCCGCCAGTACACCGGAAAGACCGCGCTGGTGGTGGACTCCATCGCCGATGTGCCGCAGGAATTGCTGGGCGAGCACGCCTATGTGCTGCCGCTGACGATGCTGGCCGACGGCGTGAGCTACCAGGACCGGCGCACGATCTCGCCGGAGCGCGTCAAGGCGCTGTCCGGGTACCTGAGCAGCAGCCAGCTGAACCTCGCCGAGGTCAAGCAGTTTCTGGACCCCATCCTTCACAGCTATGACCGGGTGCTGATATTGAGCGTGTCGTCCCGCATGTCCGGGCTGTTCGCGCGGTATGAGGAATACCTGCGCGATGTGGCGCCGGGCCGGGTGCATCTGGTGGACACCAGGCGCAACTCGGCCGCGCAGGGCTTGCTGGCGCTGCACGCGGCGCGCCGTTTGACCGAGGGCGCGGACGTGCAGGACATCGCGCGGGAGCTGGCCGGGCGCCGCGACCGCACGCACATATTGGTCAACCTGCCTGATCTGGACGCGATGATCGCCTCCGGGCGGCTCAAGCCCCGCATCGGCAAACTGCTGCGCCTGGCGCACTATCTGCCGCTGATCAACATCGACAAGAACGGCGAGGGCGGCGTGACGGGGCTGGCGTTTTCCCGCGCGCGGGGCGAGCGGCTGATGATCAACCGCGTCGTCCGCGCCAGGCCCCAGGAATATGCCGTGGTGCATTTTGACAGCCCGGGGCGCGCGCTGTCCGTTGCCCGCGCGCTGACCAAGGCAACCGGCAGCAAACCCACCTATGTCAGCGACATCTCCAGCGTGGTCGCCAACTTCGCCGGGCCGGGCGCGTGCGCGGTGGCGTGGGTGGCGCCGGAGGACGCGCGGTGAATTATTGGATTGTTCGTGCCCCGGCCGCCCAGGCGGTAGAGGAAATCAGCCAGCCCGCACATCGCGGGCGTTCTTATGCGGTGATCCCGGCGGCGCTGTCCCTGTCCATCATCAGGGTGCAGCTGTGGCCCAGCGCCTTGATATGGCTGACCGGCACGCTGCGGTCGGGCGCGGGCATGCTGTGCAGCTTTTTCATAATGTCCGCCTTGTGCGCGCCGGTGCACTGCACCAGCACGTCCCGCGAGGCAAACAAATCCTTCATGCCCAGCGTGATGCCGTGGGTGACGGGCACGCGCGTGCCGAAATACTTGCCGCTGATGTCCCGGCTGGTCTGCGCCAGCTCCACCACGTGGCTGCGGGACAAGGGATCGCAGCCCGGCTCGTTGAAGCCCAGGTGGCCGTTGAGCCCCACCCCCAGCACGGTGAGCGAAATGCCGCCGTGCCGGTCGATGTACGCGTCCGCGTCCTTCATGGCGCGGGCGGTGTCCTTGTCGCGCCCGTCAAACAGGAACACCTGCTGTGGGGTGAGCCCCAGCGGATCAATGGCATACCGGTGATGAAACGTATAGCAGCTGCCCTGGTCGCCTGCGCCATACCCCAGCCATTCATCCAGGCCGATAAAGGACAATCCCTCCACGGCGATGCGCTCATCGCGCGCGATGTCCACAAGCTTCTCCAGCGTTTCCACCTGCGTAAACCCCGCCGCCAGGCAGATCAGCCCCGTGGGATATTTCCTGATGTGTTCGGCGATGCGCCGCGCGCTGGCGGCGCTCATGGCGTCGTGGGACGCGAAAATCTGCGTGATCATGGCGATCCTCCCGGTGATGCTTTTGCCCATCATACGGCGGCGGATGGGCGCGCGCAAGCACCGTTGACGCGGATTGTTTCGCCCGATATGCTGTCCCCAGGGAACCACCGTCACTGAGCACAGGAGGGCCAATGGACAAACGCTGGTCCTCATCGGGGCGGGGAGCGCCATGAGCATGTGTCCGCCATAACGGAGGAACGCCCCACCGCCTAGCGCGCCCATCTGCCGCCGGTTCGATAAAAACTCATCCACCAAAACCGGAGGTGTGCCATGCCCAAGCCCGACAAAACCAACGCCATGCGCGCGCTGGAGCGGATGGGCATCGCCTATGAAGCGCTGGCGTACCCCAACGACGGCACGGCGCTGGACGCGGTCACGGTGGCGGGGCTGCTGGGCGCGCCACCGGATCAGGTATACAAGACGCTGGTGCTGTCGGGCAGCGACCGGCGGCATTATGTGTGCGTGGTGCCCGGCGACGGGGAGCTGGATCTGAAGCTGGCCGCCGCGCATTTTAGCCTCAAAAGCATGGCGATGCTGCCGCCCGTGCAGCTAAAGGATGTCACCGGCTATGAGCGCGGCGGGTGCTCGCCCGTGGGCATGAAGAAGGCCCTGGCGTGCGCGGTGGACGCGCGGGCGCAGGGCCTTTCCCATGTCATTGTGTCCGGCGGGCGCATCGGCATCCAGATCAAGTTGTCGCCGGATGACCTGCTGCGCGCGGCAGGCGCTGCCTACGCGCCGCTGTGCCGGCCTTAGCGGCGCTTAAGCGCCGTATTATACACCGCGACTGACTGTCAAAGAACCTCTGGGAGGTGCAGGAGGGTGGAGCCCTCCTGCATGAAATCCGCCGCAGCGACATGTGCGCTGCGGCGGCACGCTTTGCATAGCAAAGGTTTCCTTGCCATCCGCCTCTCGCTTCCCTCCCGGGCGGCGGATGGCCGAAAGCCTAGCCCATCAAAAAACCGCAGTTCTTCGATGGGCTAGCGCGGTGTCGTACACCGCGATGATGTTCTCCGGCGGCACATTGGGCTGGATGTTGTGCACCTGGGTGAACACATAGCCGCCGCCGGGGGCAAAGATATTGATCAGTTCCTCGGTTTCCCTTGCGTTCTGCTCGGGCGTGCCGTGCGTCATGGTGACCGGGGTGTTCGCACCCCCGCCCCAGAACGTCAGGTGCTTGCCATACTCGCGCTTGAGCATCGCCGGGTCCATCCCGCTGGCGGACAGCTGCACGGGGTTTAACACCTGTACGCCGGCGTCAATCAGGTCCGGAATCAGCGAGGCGATCGCCCCGCAGCTGTGCAAAAACACCTTGCAGGCGGGGAAATTGTCCTGCACATAGCGGTACTGCCGCTGATGGTAGGGCTTGATCATCTCCCGGTAGGTGTCCGTGGAGATCTGCGCGTTGATCTGGGTGCCCAGGTCGTCGCCAAACTGCATCACCGGCGCGTACGGCGCGATTCTGGGCATCAGGTTTTTCAGGTTTTCCATGTACACGTCGGTCAGGCGGTTGAAATAGTGGTGCATCATGTCCGGCTCGCTCAATAAATTGACAAAGAACTCCTCATAGCCAAAGTCCATCTGCCCGGCTTCAAAGATGTTGCCGCCGAACGCCAGCAGAATGGCCTTGTCGGTGGTTTCGTACAGGTGCTTGACCTGATCGGCCAGGAAATCAATGTCCTCCATCGGCATGGGCGCGACCGGCACACGGTCGATGTCCGCAATCGATTCGGCGTCCCTGTAGGGGTGCACGATGGAATCAAAGTACAGCCCGGTTTTGGGGCGCGCCGCCACGGCCACGCCCCCGTCATAGATCAGCTCCGATCCGTCGGGCTGCAGCTGCGGGCGGTAATCCTCGGGCACCAATATGGGCGTGCCGTCCGGCAGCGCATCCTCCCGCCAGGCTTCGTTGGAGATGCCGAAGGCCGGGCGCCGCTGGTGCGCCTGCACCACATCGCCGCCCAGACGCGCCACCACCTCGTCCTGCGGCAGCGCCAGCTGCTGGAACACGTCGTATACCTTGGGCGGCGGCAGGTTCAGCCCCAGCGCTTTGACCAGGTTGACATACGCCTGCACATGGATGCCGGTGGAGCGCATCGCGCCAAAGTCAATCGCCAGGCCGTCGGGTTGTTGGTGGTTGAGCGTCGCTAAGACGCGTTCACGTGATGTCATGGTTTTCCTCCCGGTGGTCGGTAACGGTTTATGCAATCGGTATGCGCAGTGACACGATCTTTCTGGGCTCCATCCGGAACGTCACCCCGCCGTCCACCGGCGTTAATCTGGGCGCGTTGGGGCCGTCGGGCAGCGCTTCCTCCAGCAGGTTCAGCCAGGTGGCCGTCCCTGTGGGCGCAAAGCCCCAGCGCACCAGCGCGTCGGCGGGTTCGCCCGTGGGGTTGTAGATGCGCGCGATGATGGCCTTGCCGTCCTCGGAGCGCTTGATGCCGCTGAGCACCGCCTTGTCGGAGGCCAGGGACAGCAGGCTGTGCGCGCCGTCCTTTGCCGTGGGGGACACCACCAGCGGGCGGTTGAGCATCTGCGCGTGGTCGGCGACCAGCCCTTTCACATAATCGCCGGAGTGCGGCAGGATGGCGTAGCTGAACGCGTGCTGCCCCACGTCGGATTTGGGGTCGGGCAGCCAGCCCGAGCGGATCAGCGTCAGCTCCATCTGGTTGCCCACGATCTTGTAGCCATACTTGGAATCGTTCATCAGGGCGAAGCCGCGCTCATCGTCAGCCAGGTCAGCCCACGTCAGCGCGGGCACCTCGCGGTCCAGCGTGTGGCGCTCCGCCACGCCAAAGGGCGTCTCAAACACGGCCTTGCAGGCCATTACGTCGGGCGTGAAATGCGCCTTGAGCATCGGCGCGTCGCGGTCAAAGTCGCCCCACTCCTGCCAGTCCACCCTGGTATCAAAGCGGATCACCGGCGAGGACGGCGCCAGCACGATGTCCTGCGCGATCGTGGAATCCTGGAACGTGTGCGTAAAGCGCAGGCGGATCTCGGCGTCGCCGTCGGCGATGACCTCCGACACCGCGCCGTCCAGCAGGTTGTGCACCGTGCGCACGTTGCCGATCGTCCAGGAGGACATGGCCGTGGGCTCCTCCACGTGTACCTTGAGTTCATTGAGCACGCCCTTTTTCAGCCGCCACCCGATGTCCTCACGCCTGACGACATACCAGTCCCGCGTGCGGTCATACAGCGTGGTGATCTGCCCGTTGTCCTTGCAGATTTCCACCTCATAAAACGGGGTGTCGATGCGGTAGTAGCGGCCTTCCAGTTTGACGCGCCCGGCCTTTGCGCCCTCGCCCTTGGTGAGCGTCACGGTGCGGTAGCCAAAGGCGGGCACGCGGGGCACATACACCAGCGCGTCGCCGCCGTCCGCCTGCACCGGGCAGGCGGCGCCATCCTCGGTGACCGCCGCATGCATGCCGCCGGCGCCCGGGATGCGCACCACCGCGGAGCCTTCGCTGCCGGAGGCGTTGATCACCATGTATCTGCCGTCCGCCCTGTCCGCGCCCGCCAGCGCGTTGGCGGCCGATGAGATGATGCCGCCGGACTGCGCCAGCACCTCGGCGTATTCCTGGTTGGTGAAGTCATAGGTGTCCGGCACGCCGCTGCCATCCAGGATGTCATGGAACTGCCCGAACAATGTGCGCTGCCAGAGGGGCGTGAATTCCTCGGCGGGGTAGGCGTAGCCATGCGGCAGGGCCATCAGCGCCAGGGCTTCGGCCTGCTGCAGCGCCTGCTCGCTTTTGCGGTTGCCCCACTTGGTGTCGGCGTGCGTGGTATAGCAGCCGTCAAACACAAAGTTGATCTCCCCGTGCCGCTCGGGGAACGGATAGTTCTTGCCCTCCACAAGGCTGCAGTAGGCGTCCGTGGTGGAAAACCGGATCGTGGGCACGGTGGGATAATCCTGGATTTCGTGCACCCAGTGGATGTCCCGCCGGGTGGGGCCGCCGCCGTGGTCGCCCACGCCATACACCAGCATGGCTTTTTCGCACTCAAAGTCCATAAACCGGCTGGACACGCGCAAAATGCCCCGGGTGTCCAGGTCGCGGTTGTAGATGCCATTGAGTGTCAGCACGCGGCTGCCGTCCTGCCCCACCCACCAGTAGGCGGGGGTTTGCAAACTTTCGGTGATCAGGCCAAAGCCGGTGTCCTCATGCGAACCCACGCCCAAGCCGATGCGCATGTGGAAATAGCGGTCAATGCCCGCCATCTTGAGTATCTGCGGCAGCGTGTCCGGGTGCCCGAAGGTGTCCGGGCACCACATGATGCGCGGGAACTGCCCGAAATGTTCCATCAGGTATTCCCTGGAGTACAGCATGTGCCGCACCAGCGATTCCCCGGCGGACATGTTCAGGTCGCCCTCCACCCAGGTGGACGCCGTGATGTCCCACTGGCCGGCTTTGACCTTTTCCTGCATTTTTTTGAACAGCGCCTCGGAGCGTTCCCGCGCAATCTGGTAGGTGGCGGCCTGGCTCTGGGAGAAGCGCAGGTCGGGGAACTCGTCCATCAGGCTGGTGACGGTGGTAAAGTCCCGCTCCACAATGCCGCGGGTTTCCTCCATCGACCAGAACCAGTTCATGTCGATGTGCGCGTGGGCGATCAAGTGCACCTCGCGCGCCTTGACCTGCTCGCGCATGTCCTCAAACAGCGCTCGGCATTGCTCCTCGGCTTTGCGCACCTCGCTGACCAGCCCGGTGTCGGCGGCCGCATCCAGCATCTGCCAGGCGCGCGCAACGCGCTCGGCGGTGCCTTCAAAGGTGGCCATGTACGCCAGCTCCTCCATGATGGAGTCTAGGTGCATGATGTTTTCATCGACAATGTCGGCCTTCAGTCGCAGGGAGAACCCGCTCATCCAGTAGGATTTGTCGCGCAGATCAAACCGGAACAGCAGCGTGTGGGTGCGGCCGGGCTCGGCGCTTTGGGTAACCTCGCCCTCGGGACACTTGAAGTCCATCCAGGAATGCTCCCTGAGCACGAGTTTCCCGTCCACGTAGACCTCCAGCGGCGCGAACATGGGCCCGCCGTGCTCGGCCATCGCGCGCAGCAGCGTGCCTGCAATGGGGATGTCCAGGCACGTTTCCGGCACGGTAAACTGCGTGTATACCCAGGTGATGCCCTGGTCGCGCCGCAACATCCGGTCGTCCTCCATTTTGGTCCAGCCCGACAAATCCACCGGGCCTTTGAGCAGCGTGTCGCGGTCCATGTCCTCTACACGGCTATAAAACTCCGTGCCGATCATGAACCCGGACATCGTGTCGATCATGGTGTTCAGCTTGGTCCTGGCGGCTTGCTCTGACATATCCTACCTCCTGATGCTGCGCGGCCACGTTGCGCAAACGCCCGTCCGCGCCCTGCCGTATTGTTGCCTGTTCCATTGTACCG
>JAGVSV010000127.1 GCA_019137115.1 Bacillota bacterium | reverse complement strand
GGTGCCGTGGGCGCGGCACACCCGGCCAGCGCCAGCAGAAATAAAAGCAACGCCAGCAACCGTGCCGGGCGCGATGTGCGCATCTGTTTCACCTGCCTTGACAGGAATTGTAGCATCGCGCCGCGAATGGAGCAAACAAAACAGCCATTGGAGGGGAACCATGAACATTGATCTCACCGGGAAAACCGCCATCGTCACCGGCGCCACCGGCCAGCTGGGGCGCACGATCGCGCGATCCCTGGCGCAATGCGGCGCGGACATGGCGGTGCACTACCTGAAGAACCAGGAAAAGGCGAACGAATTGGTCCAGGACATCACAGCCATGGGCCGCAAAGCCATTGCCGTGCAGGCGGACGTGGCGGACCAGGTTTCGGTCAACCGCATGGCGCAGCGCGTGATCGCGGAGCTTGGCGCGCCGCAGATCGTGGTCAACTGCGCGGTCAGCCAGTACACGTGGACGAGCGTGCTGGAGCAGGACCCCAAGGATTATGTGGATCAGTTTGACACCTGCGTGATGCACAATGTGCTGATGGCAAAGGCGTTCATCCCGCATATGGTGAAAGCCCGGTACGGGCGCTTCATCGGCATCAACACCGAGTGCGTGATGCAGTGCCTGCCCGGCCAGTCGGCCTATGTGGCGGGCAAGCGCGGGATGGATGGCGTGTACCGCATCCTCGCGCGCGAGGTGGGCATGCATGGCATCACGGTCAACCAGGTTGCCCCCGGCTGGACGATCAGCGACCGGGAGCGGGAAAGCGGCGTCAAGCCCAGCCCGGACTATACGTCCCATGTCGCGCTCAACCGCCGGGGCACCGACCAGGAAATCGCCAATGCGGTGGCGTTTCTGGCCAGCGACCTGGCGGCATTCATCACCGGCGTATACCTGCCGGTGTGCGGCGGCTATGTGATGCCCGCGATCTAGCGAACCCGCGCTATGGAAGCAGTTTCGTCAGGCTTTCCTTGGCGTCGCCAAAAAGCAGCAGCACGTTGGGCCGCTCCTGGTACAAAGGGTTCGGCACCCCGGCATAGCCGGGCTTGTCGTCATAGTTCATGATGATCACGCGGCGCGCCTTTTCGACCTCCAGCACGGGCATGCCGTAGATGGGCGTGCCCTCGGCGGTGTTGGCGGCCGGGTTGATCACGTCATTGGCGCCGATCACGATGGCCAGGTCAACGGATTCCATCGTAGGGTTGATGTCATCCATTTCAAAGAGCATGTCATAGGGGATGTCCACCTCGGCCAGCAGCACGTTCATGTGGCCCGGCATGCGCCCGGCCACCGGGTGGATGGCAAAGCGCACGCGCTTGCCCTGCCCGGACAGCTGATCGTACAGCTGCTTGACGGCTTCCTGCGCCTGGGACAGCGCCATGCCGTAGCCGGGAATAATGACGATGTCCTGCGCGTCGCTCAGCCATTGCGCGGCGTCCTTGGGGACGGGCGGGGGCATATCATCCTCGGTTTTTTTGGGGTCACTAGGTGCAACCTCTGAAGTCTCGACAGGTGTGGGTATGGTCTTGTCCGCGCCCTTGCCCAGCAGGATGGCGGATAGTTTGCGGTTCATCGCGCGGCACATGATCTGGGTTAACAGCAGTCCGCTGGCACCCACGATGCCGCCCACGGACACCAGCAGCACATCGCCAATTGCCATGCCCGCGATGGCGGCCGCCACGCCGGAGGTGGAATTGAGCAGCGATATGGTAATCGGCATGTCCGCGCCGCCCACCGGCAGCGCAAACAGCAGGCCAAATGTCAGGCCGCCCAGCAGCGTCAGCCAGGTGAACAGCAACTGGTGCGCGGGGAGCGCCACCGCCAGCACCAGGCTTCCCACCATCACAGCAGCGCTGAGCGCAGTGAACATCGAATGGCCGGGCCAGCGGATGGGTTTTTGCGGCAGCAGGCGCTGCAATTTGCCCGCCGCCACGATGGAGCCGGTGAACGTCAGCGCACCCACGCACAGCGCCAGCTCGCCGGTGGTTACTTCAAACACGTTGAGCGCGCCGCTGCCCGTCAGCGTCAGCCACGCCGCGATGGCGCTGGCCGCGCCGCCCAGGCCATTTAACAGCCCCACCATCTGCGGCATGGTGATCATGCGCACGGCGCGCGCCAGCACGATGCCCAGCGCCAGGCCGCCCGCAAGGCCGATCCACACATAGGTATCGTCGAAAATGCCTTCCCGGACGAGCACCAGTATGACGGCGGCCAGCATGCACAGCGCGCTCAGGCGGTTGCCGTTGACTGCGGTTTCCACCTTGCTCATCCATCTGATGCCCAGCAGCACGCCCAGGCTGAGCAGGGCGGACAGCACATAGTACATCGTTTCGCTCACGGCTTGGTCTCCTTGCGATCGGAGCTTTTGAACATTTTGAGCATCCGGTCGGTGACCATGAAGCCGGAAACCACGTTGACCATCGCGCACACAATACCGATGGCGCCCAGCACCTTGCTGTGAAAGGCCACCGCGCCCAGCGTGGCGGTGATCATGCCCAGAATGGTGATACCGCTTAAGGCGTTCATGCCGCTCATCAGCGGGGTGTGCAGCAGGCTGGGCACCGACTTGATGAGCCGATAGCCCAACAGTGTGGCGATGATGAACACCAGCACCAATATGAATTCCCTGCTCACAGGCCCATCGCCTCCCTTGCCCCCTGGTGCACGATCTGGCCGTCACGGGTGGTCAGGATGCCCTGGACGATCTCGTCCTGGCTGTCCAGGTGGAAACTGCCGTCCTTGAGCAAATACTTGACCAGGTTGTATACGTTCTGCGCGAACATGGAGGTGGCGCTGGTGGGCAACAGGCCGGGAATGTTCTTGATGCCCACGATGTGCACCAGGCCATGGTCGACGGTTTCCCCGGGCACGGTAACCTCACAGTTGCCGCCCTGGTCAATGGAGATGTCTACAATCACACTGCCGGGTTTCATCGTGTCCACCATTTCGCGGGTCAGGATGATGGGCGCAAGCTTGCCGGGCACCAGGGCGCTTAAAAACACGATGTCCATCTGCGGCAGGTGCGGCGCAATGCGTTCGCGCTCCTGCAGCAACAGCTC
>JAGVSV010000115.1 GCA_019137115.1 Bacillota bacterium | reverse complement strand
TGCTGGTGTCGCGCTTTTCCGGCGGCCAGCCCGGCGCCAACGGCGAGTTCAGCGGCGTGGCCAAGAACACCTTTTTGATCGAGGATGGCAAAATCGCCGGCGCGGTCAACGAAACGATGATCTCCGGCAACCTGGCCGGCATGCTCAACAACATCGTGGGCATCACGCAGGAGCGCGTGAAGGACGGCAACTTCCTGCTGCCCTGGATGGCCGTGGACGGCATCACCATCTCCGGCAAATAAACAACCCTATACAGCAAAGCGGCGCGTGGCATTGCCCGCGCCGCTTTGCGTTGCACCTTTATTCGCCCTTCATGCCGATCATGGGCGCATCTTTGTCCAGCGCCCGCACGCTGGCGCGCACCGAATCAAGGATGGCGGCGTCGATGTCATCGTCGGTAACGCCCAATGGTTCCGCGCCCAGCGCGCGGTCGATGTACATCCTGTCCGCCATGGGCGTGGCAAAGCGCACGAGGTTCAGGCCGCCCTCCACGCCGCGCAGCTTCCGGCCCAGCACCACAAAGGCGGCAAACACGGTAAACAGCCCTGCCGGGATCGTGACCACCGGCCGCTTCACGCCCATGCCCTGATGGAACAGCGTCAGCATGTCCCGCCAGGATCTATTGACCCAGCCCAGGGGGTACACCTGCCCGCCGCGGTTGCGCTCCACCGCGCCGGCCAGCGCCTGGCCGGTCTGCCGCGCGGTGATCATGGCGGTGCCGCCGTCGGGATAAAACGTCGCAAACGGCATGCGCCGCAGCATCTTGACCAGAAACGTCCACACCGGTTTGCGGCCGGGCTGCGCGCCGAAGATGTACGGGATGCCCAGCACCGCCACGTCAAAACCCGGCCCGGCAAAGGACAGCGCCAGCTCCTGCTGCTCTAGGCGGCTTTTGATGTACGGGTGCCTGGCCAGATCCCACTCCGGCCGCGTCGCCGCGAAATGCGTAAAGTAGGAGCCGCACACCGCCACGTGTTTTACGCCCGTGGCTTTGGCGACCGCTAGCAGCCGCCGGAGCGGCGTGTTGTTGTACTTGACGAAGAAATCGTAGATCGGCGGCTTGCCCTCCAGCCGCTCGTCCACCCCGGCGGCGAACACCAGCCCCTCACAGCCCGTCATCAGCGCGGACAGCTCCCCGTCCGTCATGTCCAGATAGCTGCCGAAGGTCAGTTCCATCGGCGGCAAAAGCGCCCCTTCCGGAACCGGCGGCAGCGCCAGCCCGCGCACCGTGTGGCCCCTGGCCACCAGCTCCTGCGCACACTGGCTGCCCAGCAGGCCGGTGGCGCCGATGATCAGCACGGTCATACCGCATCCTCCCGCATGGTCGGCGCAAGCAGAAACCCCGTGCCCGCCGGTTCTCTTGTATACAGGCCATCCTTGACCAACTTGTCCACCCAATTGTCCGCCTGGGCGCGGCTATCAAAGTCAAACGCTTTGAACACCTCCTCCATCGCCAGCGGGCCGTGGCTGTCCGCCAGCCACGCCAGCACGTCCGCATCCGGCGGGGACGCCAGCGGCTGCAATTCGCCGCCGGTCAGGCGGTCAAACACCTGTTTGAAGTCATGCAGCCGGTTGTACCCGCGCAGCACCATCTCCCGCGCGGCGCTGGACTTGACCAGAAATGTCGGGAACACCGACACCCCCACTGACTGTGCCAGCGCGATGTCCATTTTGAACGCACGCTCGGCGCTGCCGTCTGTAAGCGCGCGCTCAAACGCCGGTACGTCCACCCCGGACTCCCTCGCGATGCCGGAGAGCACCTCCGGCAGGCTGGTGATTTTCGCCTGCGCGATGGTGGCCGCGCGCACGCCGTGCAGGAAGCGGTCGGCGCGTGCGGGCGTGGCGATCTGCGCGGCCTTGTACGCGATGTTCTGGGGAAAGCTGGACGGCGGGCCCTTTTTGAACAGCGCAAAGCCGTCGGCTTCCACCGGCATGCCGTGGACGGGCGCCGATTCCAGCCAGTGGTGGGCGATCTGCGCGTCCACCCCGTCCGACCCTGCGTCTATGCCGTTGTCCGGGTCGGAAAAATCGTTCATGTCCCGGATCATCCCGCCCATCACCGTGCGGATTTCCACCGTGGGATAGCGCGTTTCGATCGCGCGGAACACCGGCTCTGTCGCCCAGCACCACACGCACAACGGGTCGGTAAAACTGGTGATAATGATGTCCTTCATGGCCACTCCCATCCGCGCGCAGCGCAGCATATCCTAAAAGGATCATACCATGGTACGCCTTCCGGTAACACCCGGCGCGACAAAAGCGCGTTTTGGCGTTGCGCCCGGTGCGGTTGCGATATATACTCAGGTCAACGGCGTGACATACCACCCAACAGCAAAGGAGGAACCCGATGATACGATCCATCAACGCATGGTCCGTGCCGCCGGAATGGTCGTTTGCCGAAACGTTTGCGCAGGTGGCGGCTGCAGGCTTTGAAGCCATCGAGCTGAACATCGACGGCCCCGACCGCTCCGCCAACGCGCTGACCATGGACATGACCGACCGGCAGCTTTCCGACATCGCGGCGCTCAGCCAGAAGCACAACCTGCCGGTTACATCCATCAGCACCAGCCTGTACGGCGACAAGCTGGGCGGGCCCGGCCCGGAGCGCGAGCAGCAGGCCCGCGAACTGCTGGAAAAGCAATTGACCTGCGCCCATGCGCTGGGCGCCGACTGCGTGCTGGTGGTGCCCGGCGGCATCAGCGACGCGTGGTCCATCAAGGCGGCGTGGGACACCGCGCGGGAAACGCTGCTGTCCATGCGCGGGCTGATCGAGGGCGCGCCGGCCAGGGTGGGCCTGGAAAACGTGTGGAACCGCTTCTTCATGTCGCCATATGACATGGTGTCCTTTATCGACGGGCTGGCCATCAGCAACCTGGGCGCCTACTTTGACGTGGGCAACGTCGCCGTGTACAGCCGCGGCGAGTACTGGATTGAGATTCTGGGCAAACGCATCTACAAGGTGCACGTCAAGGACTACAAGCAGGGCGCGTATGACGCGCACGCGTTTGTGAACCTCATGCAGGGCGGCGTGCGCTGGGGCCATGTGGT
>JAGVSV010000106.1 GCA_019137115.1 Bacillota bacterium | reverse complement strand
TACCTGCCCAACCAGCTGTCCGGCGGCCAGCAGCAGCGCGCGGCCATTGCGCGCGCGCTGATCAACCAGCCCGCGCTGGTGCTGGCGGATGAGCCGACGGGCAACCTGGACACCCGCAGCGGGCGCGAGGTGATGGACCTGTTGCGCCTGGCCAACCGCACGATGGGGCAGACGCTGGTGGTCATCACCCATGACGAGCGCATCGCCGCCCAGGCCGACCGGGTGCTGACCATTGAGGACGGGCGTATCGTGGATGACCAGGTGCGCGCCGCGGAGGGAGACGCCTGATGCGGCTGGTGCTGCGCCTGACCACACGGCTGCTGCGCGCCACATGGGGCCGCACGCTGATGGCGCTGCTGGCCATCGTGCTGGCAGCAGCCATGCTGACGGCCATCGTGGGGTTTCTGGAAAGCGCCGAGAACGCGATGCGTGATCAGGTGATCGCCCAGAACGGCCGGCAGCACATCCAGGTGACCGGGCTGAACGCATTGCAGCAGATGATCGCCAGGGAGCACAGCGCCGTTCAGGAGGCGTGGACGGATGCGGACACCCCCGGCACGCTCAACATCCGCCTGACGCGGGAGTTTCTGAAGGACCCGGAAGCCGCGCTCAAAAGCGCGCCATTGTCGGTGCTGGCGGTGGCTTTTGCCGATGCCCAGGTCGACCTGAACCTGGCGCTGATCGCCATGGAAGCCCCCGGCGCGCCCTCCCCGCTGGGCGAAGGCTTCGTGCGCATGACCGAATTCCTGATGGCGGTGGTGGTAGCGTCGGCCATCGTGGTGATCGCCAATGGCTTTGCCATCTCGCTGTCGGAGCGCACGCGCCGCATCGGCTTGCTGCGTTCGGCAGGCGCCAGCGCGGGGCAGATGTACGCAAGCGTGCTGTTTGAGGCGTTTTTGCTGGCGCTGCTGGGCATCCCGCTGGGCATCGCGGTGGGCGTGCTGCTGCAATGGGCGGTGCTGTCGGTGGTCATGGCCATTCTGGGCGACGCGTTTGCCGACCTGACCGGCCTGGCGCTGCGCCCGGCGCTCTCCTGGCGGCTGGTGCTGGCGCCCGCGCTGGTCACGCTGGCCACGGTGTTTGTGTCCGCCCTGCGCCCGGCGCGTCGCGCGGCGCGCATTGCGCCGCTGACGGCGGTGCGCGAAACCGGCGAGGTGTTCGTGCGCCCGCGCGATGCCCGCACACCCCGGTGGGCCGGGCGGCTGTTCGGCCTGGAAGGCGTGCTGGCGCTGCGCACGATGCGCCGCAACCGCAGGAAATACTTAACCGGCATCCTGGCGCTGACCGCGGCCGCGGCGCTGTTTATCTCAGTGGCCTCATTTGCGTCCATGGCGCAGCGCTCGGCGTCTACGGGCATGGAGGGGGCACAGCCCTATGACCTGCTGCTGGAGTTGGGCGGCCCGGACGCCGCCACGCTTGAGAAAGTGGACGCACTGGTCGCCGCCTATGCCCCAGCCGAATCCGTGCGGCAGCAGGATCTGCGCCTGCAGGCTGTGTTTCCCACCTACGCCAGCTATGTGAGCGTCGTGCCCATCGCGGAGGACAGCCTGCGCGCATACGCCCAAGCGCAGGGCATTGATGCTGCCCCGCTGCTGGGCGATGGGCCGCCCGCGGCGATTTTCTACGACCGCTCTCCGGGCACCATGTTCCCGGATAGGCAACCCGACTGGCCGCTTGCCCTGCCGCTGCTGGCGCACGGCGGATGGGGCGAGGAACCGTCCGATGAAACCCCGTTCATGGAGCTGTCCCTCATCGCGCAGGCAGACGCCCCGCACGAGAACGCCAGCCCCTATGGCAGCAGCGTCCAGCTGTATCTGTCCCAGGCGCACTATGACCAGGTGTTTGCCGCGCTCTCAAAGGCGTTGGGCGCCCGGCCCGCGCGCGAGCGGTTCAACGTGGTGTACGGGTTGAGCGGCCTTAAGGAAGGCGATTTTCCGGCGGACGCCCGTGCGCTGCTGGACGAGCAAATCGCCCAGGGCGATCTGCTGTACGGCGTTGTCAACGAGGTGGGCGCCAACCAGGGGCTGGCCAGCCGCCTGTTGCTGGTGGTCAAGCTGTTCGTCTACGGGTTCATCTTCATGCTCACGCTGATCGCGGTGACCAGCGTGGTCAGCACGCTGTCCACCGGCGTGGGGCTGCGGCGGCGGCAGTTCGCGCTGCTGCGCTCGGCCGGCATGACGCCGGACGGCGTGCGGCGCACCCTGCGCATGGAAAGCGTGCTGTACGCGGCGTATACCTGCGTGCTGGGCATCCCGCTGAGCTTGGGCATCGCGTACGCCATGCACCGCATGCTCAACGACGGCCTGCCGTTTGCACCCGCCTGGGGCGCGGTGCTGGTCGTGATCCCCGCCGCGTTTCTGATCTCCTGGCTGACGCTGATGCTCAGCAGCCGCAAGCTGATCACCCTGCGCATCGCCGACACGCTGCGGGGGCTATAACACCGTCAGGCGTTTCCGGACGTTGCCCGCAGCCAGTCCTCGCCCCATTGGTGCATGAACCGGCTGATGAGGTCGTCCCTGTCATAGAGCCGGGTGCTGCTGGGGTCGCCATACCGGCGCGCCAGCTCGGACAGCGGGAGCGTGCACAGGGCGGTCATGCCCGGCGTGGTTTGGTGCCATAACGCGTGGAGGATGGCATCCACGCCGTCCCTTTTCAGGTTGCCCAGCCGCCACCACGGCGCGGGTTCGGCAGTGTTGGGGTAGACATCAAACAGCGCGTCCACCGCCACGGCCGGGGCCGCCGCGCTCAGACCGGGTGCGGCATCACCGCCCACGAGCGAAGCCACCAATTCGTTTTCCGGCCGTCCGAGCAGTCCCAGCCCATCGCGGCTCAGTTCCACCATGCCGCGCGGGATGCGCTGCAGGTCGGCAAGGTCCGGCCGCTCATCTTCCAGCGCGTACCCTTCCCCCTCCGGCGACATCCCGCCGATGAAAAAACTGGAAATGTTATATTCCTTGAAAGAAAGCCAGTTCATGGATGCCCTGTCCGTTTTCATCCCGCCAGCCTTTGAACTGCCGCGCGATGTCCACAAACGTCTCCACATCCATGTG
>JAGVSV010000199.1 GCA_019137115.1 Bacillota bacterium | reverse complement strand
GACGCCCATGTGCTCCAACAAAATCTTGAGCCCCAGCAGGATCAGTACGCTGCCGCCGATGATCTGCGCGCGGTCCTCATAGCGTGTGCCGAAACGGCAGCCAATGGCGGTACCTGCCAGGGAGATGCCGAAGGTGATCAAGCCGATAAACGCGACGGAGACAAAAATGTTTGCGTTCAGGAAGGCAAGCGCCACGCCCACGACCAAGGCGTCGATGCTGGTGGCCAGCGACAGCAGCATCAGCTCGCCGAATATGACCGGCACGCCGCCTTCCTGCTTGTCTGTATCCCCCCTGAGTACGTCCCAGATCATTTTCCCGCCGATCAACACAAGTAGGCCAAACGCCACCCAGTGATCGTAATCGGCAATGTATCCGCTGAACTGCCGCCCCAGAAAATAGCCGATCAGGGGCATCACGGCCTGAAAAATGCCAAAGGACGCCGCGATGCGCAGGTTGATGTGAAAGGCGCCCCGGCGGATGCACGCGCCCTTGCAGATGGCAGCGGCAAAGGCGTCCATCGCAAGCCCGACAGATACGAGTATCAGTTCCCAGTAGGTCATGAAAGCCGTCCCCTCAAACTCAGTTAAACAGCGTGGCGTTGAATATGTACCGGTTGACACACCACCAGTACCTTTTGTAAAGCCCTTCCTCAATAAACAGCGCGCGCAGCGCCGCATGCAGGATCATTTTGACCCGGATGTTGGGCATCACACGGAACAGCGTGCGCCAGGTCTGCCCTTTGGTGCTGCGGTTGTACTGGTACACGCTGTCCTTGAGAAACGCCACGCGTTCCATGCCACCGTAGTATCCGGCGTTGAACACAAAATCCTCGCCCCACTCAATGTCGGGGCGGAAACGGAGCTGGCGCTCCTCAATCAGCGCGCGCCGGTACAGCTTGTTCCACAGCACGCTGTAATAAAAGCTGCCAGGATGCCGCACGTAGGCATCCAGGAACGCCACCTTCTCCATCGTGGCGTCCCGCTTGAACAGGCTGCGCACGGTGGCGTTCCGGTTCTGCATCAGCACAAAGGCGGCGATCACCAGGTCATGCCCCTCAATCGCCCTTAACAGCCTGTCCACCGCGCCGTCCAGCAGCACATCATCGCTGTCCACAAACAGGATGAACTCACCCTTTGCGACATCCAGGCCGCTGTTGCGCGCCGCGCCGGGCCCGGCATTTGGCTGGTCGATCACATAAATACGGGGGTCGGCCTTCGCCAACTCCCGGCATATGGCTAAACTGTTGTCTCGGCTTCCATCATTGATCAGAATCACTTCGGATTCGGGCGGCACCTGGGACAATACGCTCCGGACGGTGGACGCGACATGCCTGTGCGCGTTGTAGACGGGGATAATGACGCTGACAATCGGGCTGCGCATACCTTCCATCCTTTCGCTGATCCGAAAGAGTGTACCATACCGCCATTTGGCTGGCAAACGGTTGCGTTGACATGCGCAGGCGGACGCCCCTATACTGGCCACATTGTTAGAAAGGAGCCTCCATGCCCGCACCCAACCGGAACTGGATCCCGCTGGCCAGCCTGGCGGCCACCATTGTGCTGGTGATCGCCGTGATCGTAGCCGCCATCAGCCTCAACCGCAAACAGGCGGAGCTGACTTATGAGCAGTCCATTACACCCGCGCCCACGCTGGCGCCGCCCACGATTTTTGCGCGGCCCACCGAGGCGCTGATCCGTACCGGATCCATCGGGCCGGAGGTCGTGCAGCTGCAGCAACGGCTTTTTGACCTGGGCTATTACCAGGGCGAGATGGACGGCCAGTTTGGAGGCGGCACGCGCGGCGCGGTGGAGATTTTCCAAGCGCAGCATGGGCTCAAAGCGGATGGACTGGCGGGCGCTGAAACGCTGGCCATGCTGTACGGCGACACCGCACAAACCATGGCGCCCCAGCCCACCCCATCGCCCGAACCATAGATGCCAGCAATCCGTATTCGGCGCGCCTTTTTACAGGACGCGCCGATTTTTGTTTCAGCGGCCGATGGTTCCCTTTTTGTGCGCCCTGCGTCGCTGATACCATTTCACCAGCTCCACAATCGGGATCACGTTGATCGCCATGACGACCGACACCAGGTATTCGGCCAGCGAGATCGGCTCAAACCCGAACGCGGAGGACAGGAACGGCACATAAATAACCGCAGCGGTCAACAGCAGCGACATCACCATCGCCAGGTACAGATACACGTTGTGCGTTTTGATGGTGAAGATGGACTCGCGCTGCGAGCGCATGTTCAGCGCGTGGAACACTTCGGCCAGCGACATCGTCAGGAACGCTATGGTCATGTCGTCGGCCGAGTTTTCAAAGAACAACCTGCCGGATTCCATATAGTGGCTGATCAGGTACCCCAGCAGCGTCAGCGCGGCGACCAGCACCCCCTGATAGACCACGTCAACCCCCAATCCCCCGGCGAAAATGCCTTCGTCCTTTTCCCTGGGCGGACGGTTCATCACGTTGCGGTCAGGGGCTTCAAAGCCCAAAGACAGCGCCGGGAAGGTGCCGGTGATCAGGTTGATCCACAGCAGATGGACGGGCTTTAGGATGATAAAGCCCAGCAGCGAGGCGATGAAGATGGACAGTACTTCGCTCAAGTTCGAAGAAAGCAGGAATTGGATGGCTTTGTGGATGTTGTCATAGATGCGCCGCCCTTCCTCCATGGCGGCCACGATGGTGGCGAAATTATCATCCGTCAACACCATGTCCGCCACATTCTTGGTGACGTTGGTGCCCGCGATGCCCATGCCCACGCCGATGTCGGCGCGCTTGATGGACGGCGCGTCGTTCACGCCATCGCCTGTCATGGCGGTTACGCGGCCGATCTCCTCCCAGGCAGTGACGATGCGCACCTTGTGCTCCGGCTGCACGCGGGCATACACGGAGTATTTCTCGACGTCCTTCTTCAGCTGCTCATCGCTGATTTCATCCACCTGCGCACCGGTGATGGCTTCCTGCCGCGACTGGATCATGCCCAGTTTCATGGCGATGGCGGCAGCTGTGTCGCGGTGATCGCCGGTGATCATGACCGGGCGGATGCCCGCGGTTT
>JAGVSV010000198.1 GCA_019137115.1 Bacillota bacterium | reverse complement strand
GCTGAAACTACGTCCCAGTGCGTTTGACACCAGTTGGGATTGGCCGTAGGATGATGCCACACGCAAGAGCAACGAACGACCAGACCAGCTCCCATAGAAAAATTGGACATGGGGCAGAGGGAGGATGACATGAACACCATACGTATCGCCATCGTAGGTGCGGGCGTTTGGGGGGATACCCACGCGGCGATCTACCGGGAACATCCGTGGGCGGAGCCGGTTGCCATCTGCGACCTGGACGGGGCGCGCGCGCGGAAGGTGGCCAGCACCTACGGGATACCCAAGGTGTTTGCTTCGGTGGAGGACATGCTGGCGGATGGCGCGTTTGACGCGGTGTCCATCGTCACGCCAGACCATCTGCACGCGGACATCGCCGTACAGTGCGCGGCGCACGGCAAACACATGCTGATTGAAAAGCCGCTGGCCACCAACCGGGAAGATGTGCTGCGGATCGTCAGGGCGGCACGGGAGAATAACGTGCGCGTGATGGTGGATCTGCACAACCGGTGGAGCCCGCCTTTTGCCGCCGCCAAACAGGCGATTGAGCGGGGTGAATTGGGCACGCTGCGCACCGCGTATTTTCGGCTGAACGACATCAAATGGGTGGCCACGGACATGCTGTCCTGGTCCGCGCAGTCATCGATCCTCTGGTTCCTGGGCAGCCACAGCTTTGATACGCTGCAGTGGTTGTTTAGCGATGAGGTTGTGCGGGTGTATTCGGTATCCACGCGCGGCGTGCTGGACGAAAAGGGCGTCAACACGGTGGATTCCTATTTGACCACGCTGGAGTTCAAAAACGGCGGCATCGCACAGATGGAAAACGGATGGATCACGCCGGACGCCAACCCCTGTGTGAATGACATGAAGTGCAACGTGCTGGGGGACAAGGGCATGATCGCGATTGACACCAGCCACCACAACATGGTGCAGCTGTTTACCGACAGCAAGGTAACGGTGCCGGATGTGATCGTGCGCAACAGCGTGTTTGGCCAGGTGAAGGGTTTTGCGTACGAAAGCATCCGCAGCTTTGTGGACTGCCTGGCGACCGGGCGCGACTTTCATGTTTCCCTGGAGGATGCCGCGAGGACATCGCTGGCCATCCTGTCCATCATGCAGTCGGCGGAAACGCGGCAGCCCGTATTGGTCGACAACGACCTGGAGGAGGCACTCGGATGAAACGGTTGGCGATTGTCGCATTGCTTCTGGCATGCTTGCTGTCTGGTCAGGCGGGCGCAGAAACGGTGGTGCAACCACCCTTCCTGCCGCAGGTCGGTCAGCAGACAAAGCTGCCCTGGTTCAAGTATGAAAACCAGGTATACCTGTACGGCTTTTCGCTACCGGGCGAGTTCATGCCGGATGATCCCCAAGCCAGGGACCAGCAGCTGGCCGAACAGAAGCCAGGCGATGCGGATTTTCTGTATGACCTGCAGCGTTGGCGCAGCCTGGATGGCCGGATCACCTTTGAGTTTCAACTGAAAAAACCCACCTATGCCTCTCTTGAGGAGGAGGTGGAAAAGCTGCCGGACTATCTTGTGCTGCTAAAAGAACAGCTGGCAGAACAGGATATCCACGATGTGCGCTTCTCCCACGAGGACGTGCTGCTGCACGAAACGCCGGTTGGCGCCATGCTGGAGGTGCCGGTGGAGTTTGACATCGTCAGCAACACCGGCCACACGTTCACCGTGTACAGCGTGTATTTTGATTACTACGACGCCAACAACGAATACATCTTCTACCTGCAGGGCATCGAGAGCAGCTATCAGGAACTGGCGGACATGCTGAAGCTGATCGCGCAAACGGTGCAGATCACGCCCATCCTGCTGGAAGGTGGCGGCACAAGCACATAACATTCGCCCAACGTTGCGCCGCGGCCCCACAAAATGTCGGGCACTGGCTTGACAAGCCGGCAGAGTGCCTGTAATATGAGCAGGCGTTTTGACGCGGTGGGGGAGCATAGCTCAGCTGGGAGAGCATCTGCCTTACAAGCAGAGGGTCACAGGTTCGAGCCCTGTTGTTCCCACCAAAAGAGTGGCCCGGTAGTTCAGTTGGTTAGAATGCCAGCCTGTCACGCTGGAGGTCGAGGGTTCGAGCCCCTTCCGGGTCGCCACATGCCTTGGTAGCTCAGTCGGTAGAGCAGTAGACTGAAAATCTACGTGTCGGTGGTTCAATTCCGCCCCAAGGCACCACATGCGGTAGTAGCTCAGTTGGTAGAGCGCAACCTTGCCAAGGTTGAGGTCGCGAGTCCGAGTCTCGTCTACCGCTCCACGTCGGGATTGCCTGCACTATGCTTCCCGCCGGGCGTTGCCCGGCGGCGTGCAACGCTCCGGAATCCCTCCTTATCGGTGAAAAGCAGGCTTTTCACCGAGTGGGAACGGGGGGAACGCGGGAACGCCGGGACGGAGAGCGACGGACCCGGCGGGAGGGGGTTGTGCGTTGGGTCTCCCGCCGGGGCAAGCCCGGCGGTGCGCTATGTTCCGGGAGGAGAGACGCGAGCAGGCACGAGACAGGGCAGGCAAGAGATCCGAAGATGGCGCCATAGCCAAGTGGTAAGGCGAAGGTCTGCAAAACCTTTATTCTCCAGTTCAAATCTGGATGGCGCCTCCAACAGGTCCCCGGGGCCCGCATGGGCATCGGGGCATCTTTTTTGTTTGGGCGGTTAAAGAGCAACCAGGCGGGGATACTCGATCATGGGGCAACGCACTTTGGCATTGCGTTTCCGCCAAACGATGGCAGTGAACGGCGCATTGTGCTACGCCTTGGCTTTGAGAATGCCCAACGACGAATTACGATCGACGACCATAACGACCGAAACAAGCAAAGGAACACAACCATGAGCATGATGGCAACCCTGGAACCAGTCAAAGCACAGCCGCTGCTGTCGCAGGAATTCCTGTCCAAGTATCCGTCCCATCCGGCCAACATGTCACCGCTGGGGCTGTTTACGTTCTACCGGACGTATTCCCGGTTCTTGCCCGAACTGGGTCGGCGCGAAACGTGGAAGGAAACGGTGGCGCGCGCGGTTACGTATAACGTGGGGTTGGAGCAGCGTCACCGCGAGAAACAACGGCTTCCACTGGATTTGT
>JAGVSV010000283.1 GCA_019137115.1 Bacillota bacterium | reverse complement strand
GGGCATCAGCCAGGGGCACGGCGCGGCGGTGCGCGAGGTGCCCGGCGTACAGGACGCGGTGCAGTATACGATCCCCAAGTCCGACGCCCTTCAAAAAGCGCGCACAGGCCAAGGGACAGCGCTCACAACGCGCGACAAGCACGGGCGGTTGTGCTATGTGGTGGCGAAGGCCGGAGCTGATCGCACGGACATCGAACGGCGCATCAAAACCATGCCGCACTACTTTGACGCCTATGACACGCAGGTGGTGTTTGTGACACAGCAGGAGCTCAACCTGACCCACAAAGCCATGCCGCACGCAGGGCACGTGATCCGCACCGGGCACACAACGCCTGACCACAAGGACTCCAACCCGGAGTTTACGGCGTCCGTGCTTGTGGCCTGCGCGCGCGCGGCGTACCGCATGGCGCAACAGGGCATGGCGGGCGCCTACACCCTGCTGGATGTGCCGCCGGTACTCCTTTCCCCCACGCCGCGGGAGGAACTGATCCAGCGGCTGCTGTAACCTGCGCATTGTCGACGGCTTTCCTTTCATGGGGAAGCCGTTCTTTTTTACAGTTCGGTGACAACTTGCCGCCATCCATCTGGTATTATGGAGCCGGAGTGAATTATGGCGCGTATATTGATCGCCAGGTCAAACGTTTGCGCCTGAAGGCAGGCAAACGTTTGACCTGGCGATCATCGATGTGATGATGCCGGAGATGGATGGCTTTGCGCTGGTGGAACAGCCGGTGGAGGCAGATGCCGTCCTGCCGCCTGTCCTGTATCTGACCGCACGCATCGAGGTCGCCGACCGGGTGCGCGGCCTGCGCCTGGGCGCGGATGATTACTTGCTCAAGCCCTTTCATCCGGTGGAGCTGCAGGCACGGGTGGATGGTATCCTGCGCCGCCACGCGCCTGCAGGGCATGCGTTCCATGTGTATGACGTGGTGCTCAACCCGGATACCCATACCGTCACCCAGGCAGGGCAGCCGGTGGACATGACGCCGCAGGAGTTTGAGCTGCTGCACATGCTGATGCGGCACCGCAACATGGCGCTTTCGCGCGAGCAGCTGCTGGAAACCGCCTGCGGGTATGACTATATGGGCGGCACACGCACCGTGGACATGCACATTGGCCGGCTGCGCAAAAAACTGGGCTGGGAGAACATCATCGTCACCGTGTTCAAACTGGGCTACCGCCTGGAGGCGCCCACATGAAGCTGTCCACGCGGATGGTGGCGCTGGCGCTGTGCCTGGTCGCGGTGGTCGCGGCCACGGGCATCCTGCTGGTGGCGTCGTTTCACGATTCGCTGGCCAGCGAGCTGGGACGCGGGCTGGACGCCTACGGCATGTACGCGGCCGCGTTTCAGGCCAGCGTGGAGGCGTTTGCGGGCATGCAGAGCCAGCAGGCCTATGACCGCGCGGTGCGCATCAGCCTGCGATTTATATCCAACGCGCCCATGGTGGCAATCATGGACAGCGCGGGCGCTGTCCTCTATGACAGTTTCCCGGATCAGAACCTGCTGTCCCTGGTGTCCGAGCGCAGCGGGCAATACGTAGTGCGGGCCATGAACGGGCGGCAATACCAGCTGATCCGGGGAAATGCGCAGGCGGCGGGCAGTGAATTCGTGCTGTCCTACGCGTGGGACGTAAGCCGGGTATACCAGACCGCCCGCGCGCAGGCGCGCAACGCGGTGCTGCTGATTCTCTTCATGTGCGCTGTGTTGGCAATCCTTTTGTATGTGTCTGTCCGGTGGAGTTTTGCGCCAATGCGCAGGCTGGGTGCGGCGGCAGAACGGTTGTCGGGCGGAGCATATGATGCCCGCGCGCCGGTGGTGCACCCACATGATGAGGTAGGCGCGCTGGCCGCGACGTTCAACGCAATGGCCGACTCGATCGAAAGCCATGTGGCGGCGCTCAAAAAGCGCGACGAGGCGCAAAAGTAGTTTATCGCCGACATGGCGCACGAAATGAAAACGCCGCTGACCAGCATGATCGGGTATACCGATCTGTTGCGCCGTTCGCAGCTGCCGCCCGAGAGCGCGCAGCAGGCGTTGGACGCCATCGTGTCCCAGGGGGAGGGGCTGGAGCGCATGGCGTTCAAGCTGCTGGACTTATCGCTTCTGGACAGCGGCATCAAGCCACAGATGCAGCCCTGTGATGTGAGCGCGCTTTTTGAGGAGGCGCAAGCCGCGGTAGCAGCGTTGAGCGCCGAGCGGGGGGTGCGCGTGGTCTGTCAGGCTGATATGGAGACGCTGGTGTGCGACCGCGACCTGATCGGAACGATGCTGCAGAACCTGCTGTCCAACGCCATCAAGGCGTCGGGCGCCGGGCAGGACGTGGTGCTTTCAGCCAGGGATGGCGTGCTGTCCGTCACCGACCACGGGGTGGGCATCCCGGCGGAGCACCTGGCGCGGGTGACGGAGCCTTTTTACATGGTGGACAAATCGCGCGCCCGTTCCCAGCAGGGTGCGGGGCTGGGGCTGGCGCTGTGCCGACGCATCGCGCGGCTGCACGGCGCACAGCTGGTGATCGAGAGCCGGGAAGGCGCCGGTACCCGTGTGTCGGTATCTTTTACATCCCGGATATATCCCGATGGCACTGACGATACATCGCCGCCCGATGATGATCCCGGTATCAAACATGAGGAAGGTTCATCATCATGAGGAAATCTGGAAAGCGCGCGCTGGGCATTGTGGGCGTGGTCTGTGTGCTGTGTGCGGGGCTGGCGCTGCCGTGGCTGATGGAGAACGTCATGGACAGGTCGTTGCGCGCGGAGGCGGTTTCGCTGCCAACAACGACCGCCCCGCAGATCTCCCCCGCGGCCACATTGCCCGTGCCCATGCAGGAGCTGTCCGCCACACAGGACGCGGCGCTGGCATCGCCTTCACCTCACCCCACCGAAGCCCGATGATCTCCACCGATCAACCATCGGCCGTACCCGCGCAGGAGGACGGTGGAGCCACCCTTCCACCAGCTTGCGCAACGCCTGCGGCCGGACAGTTGCCCCTTCTTCTCACAGCCGAGATTCAGCCGATGGCTGCCCCTGCTGACGCGCTGGTGCTTTCGTTGCCGGTAACGTTCGACCGCCGCGCCAATGACGCCCGCTTTGCCGGAATGCCGCTGGAAGCGCCGATTGAGCGCGGTTTGCAGTGCCTGATGATGCTGACGGGCTTAGAGTCCCTCAATCCAGGCGAGTTCATGGTGGCGACGCTGAACAATGGGAGCGCGGCCATGGGCGTCAGCCTATTGTACCGAAGCGACCTGCCCACACAAAAACTGGCGGCCGCCCTGAACGAAAACCTTGGGGCAAATATCGTCTACATACCGGACAGCGAAACGCTCGGCCTGATCCTTAACCAGCCGATCTATGCGTTTTACTGTACGGTGTGTGGCGAAGTAAGCGCGCTGGCGATTACCTACGAGCAGCTGTTGGGCTTTGCCGCGCTGGCAGAAGCGGGCGAGGTGGCTGGCCAAACGATGAGCAAAACGTCCTTCTTTGATACCTATGCGGCAGTGCGAATGGCGCATACAGGTTGAGTACATCGATGCCACCATCTATGACAGCGATTATGCCTCTCGCCGTGACGAAGTGCGCATAACGTTCCTGCTGACCAACGCGGACACGGAGGAGATGCGCTGGGTTGTCTGGAATATAAGTGCGCAGAGCCTGGACCAGGAGACAAGGGTATACCCGGACCAGGCGGAGCCCATGATGCCGTGACGCAGAAAAAAAGCAAGCCACGCAACCGCAGCTGCGTGGCTTGCATCGTTTATGCGTTGTCGCGGAGTCAGATCTTCACGATCTTCTGCTCCCGGTCCGCCTTGTAGGCGTTCTCCAGCAGCTCGGTCAGCGCCAGGGCGCGCTTCATGTCAAAGACGATGGGCGTGCCTTTTTCGATCGCGTCAATCCACATGCGCAGCGGCATGGGCAGCGCCTGGGGCAGCTTGTCCGGCGTGAACCAGCCGTCGCCAAAGCGCTTGGCGTGGATGCGCACCTTGCCGTCCACCTGCACAATGGCGCCTTCGGTGCCTAGCAGCTCAAAACAGTTGGCCTGGTAGGGCGAGATAAAGGACGTTTCCAGCACCGCGATGGCCTTGTTCTCAAACTCGGCCACCGACACCGCGTTGTCGTCCACGCCGTTCTTGGCAAAGCTGTTGTTGAACATGCTGGTGATGCGCACCGGCTTGCCCAGCAGATAGGCCGCCGTGTACATCGGATGGCAGCCCAGATCCATCATGGCGCCGCCGCCGGCGTCCTCGGCTTTGTACCAGTAGTCCGGCAGCCAGCCGGCGGAGGAGCCGTCGTGCGCGGTGCGCATGCGCATGTAGTGGATCTGGCCCAGCCAGCCTTCTTCAATGGCCTGCTTGCACAGCTGGGAAAACGGGCTGGTGATCTGCGGATGCGAGATGACGAACTTGACGCCGCTTTTTTCCACGGCGTCAGCGATGGCGTGGCAGTCCTCCATCGTGGCGGCCAGCGCCTTTTCGGTGAAGATGTGCTTGCCGTGTTTGGCGGCGGCGATGATCACGTCCCGGTGCGCGGTGGTGGGCGTTCCGACCACCACGCCGTCCACGTCGGAGCGGGACAGCGCCTTGTTAAGATCGCCCTCAAAGGGCACGCCCAGCCTGGCGGCCCATTCCTGGCCGCGCTTGTGGTCGGTGTCCCATACGCAAGTCACCCTCGCGTCGGGCTGCTTGTTGACGTCATTGGCATAGCCTTCCTGATGCACATGCCATTTGGACAGCATGAGTACCTTTACCATGTTGATCCTCCTAATGATTATTTGATCTTGGGGATAACGATTTCCACCTCGGCGCCCAGCTTGGACGAGCGGTAGATGCCATCGCAGATGGCCTGGTTGTGCAGGATTTCCTCGCAGGGCACGGGCGCGGGGCCGTCGGTGATCACCGCGTCCACAAAGCCGCGCATCTTGCCAAACCACATGTCAATCGGGCGCGAGCCTTCGTAGGCGTTAAACGGAATGGTGGGCAGCACATAGGAATCCACATGCTGGCCGTTCACGTCGGTAAAATACATGACCCGGGACGGCCGGTTGAGCTCGTCATGCCCGTTGCGGATCTTGATCGCGCCCTCGGTGCCCAGCCAGAGGGTATCGCCCAGAGAGTCCGCGTGCATCGCCCAGGATTGCTTGAACACAAACGTGACATCCCCCTCCATTCGCACCAGGGCGACGGAGAAGTCATCCACGTCAAATGTGTCGGCACCGGGCCAGTATTTCGGGTTCTTGCCGAAATAATCGGTGGCAATGGCCGATACGGTCAGCGGCTTGGGGTATTCAATGGCATGCAGGCATTCGTCGATGGAATAGCAGCCGATATCGCCCAGGCAGCCAAAGCCCGCCTTTTCCTTGTCCACAAAGGTGCCGGCCGGAATGCCGCGGCGGCGGCCGCCCCCGGACTGCACATAGTAGACCTTGCCCAGCACGCCGGACTGGATGATGCTGTCCACTTTGCGGCGGGTGAAATCATACCGCGGCTGGAAGCCGATGGTTAGGAAGCGCTTGGCCTTGTGCGACGCCTTGACCATGTCCACGCCTTCACGTTTTCAAACGCGGGCACCTTGGTCAGGTCATACTTGTCCAGGAACGCGCGCGCCTTGCCCGGCACAATGTCGCAGGCCCCCACAATCTCCACATCGTCAAACGTCACATAATGTTTCATGTGCGCGTTGGCGATGCCGCCGGTCCCCACAATCCCGATGCGTACCTTTTTAGCCATGGAAAAAACCCTCCCCCATGTTTATGATGCGGTCAATATCCTGTCCACCACCAGCTGACGGAACTCCGGCGTCAGCAGGCAGAAGTAGGCGGTAAAGCCGGTCACGCGCACGACCAGGTCCGGATACAGCGCCGGATTCTCGTGCGCCTTCAAAATGTCCTCGGCGTTGATGATGTTGATGTTCAACAGCGTCGCGCCATTGCGGAAGATCGTGCGGATGTAGCTGACGACCTTGTCAATGCCCTCGTCATCCCGCGCCATGTTCGGGTCCAGCTCCAGCTGGATGGGCGCGGTGTTGCCGTAGCCGGGCTGGATCTGGCAGATCGCGTTGCTCATAGCGGTCAGCGCGCCGTCCTTGCGGAAGCCGGGATGCGGGTTGGCGCCGTGGTTGATCGGCTCGTTCGCCTTGCGCCCGTTGGGCGTGGCGCCAACCGCCTTGCCCAGTTGGATGGTGTTGGACCAGCTGAACCAGCCGGGGATGAACTTGACCTGGGCGTCGTCCATGGCCACCACGTCATCCGAGAACGCCTGGGATACCCTGCGCGCCCACTCGTCCGCGGCGCCGCCGCTGCCATAGCGGTTGGCGGTAGACAGCATGCGCCGGATATACTCCCCACGTGTGCCGGCGTAATCGTCCTTCAAAGCCTTGTACATCTCGTCCCAGGTGAGCAGCCCTTCGTTGACCACGCGCTGCTCCAGCGCGGCAAACGAGTCCGCCACCGTGGCGATGCCGGTGCCGTCAATGCCCATGTTGTAGTACATCGCGCCGCCTTCGGTGATGTCCAAGCCCTTTTCCACCGGGCCCACGCTGAGCAGGTTGAGCATCAGCTCCGGCTCGTTGTGCACCTGGTGCTTCAAATGAAAGCGGATGCCCTCGGCGGTGGTCTCCACCGCGCGGCGGGTGTGCTTGGCAAAAATCGTCCACAGGCGGTCGAGCGACGGCTCACCCGCCCGCATCATTTCATCCAGCGCCACCTCGAAAATGCGCGCGTTGTTGGTCTTGACGCAGTCGTTGAGCGTGTACTCCAGCCCCGGCAAGCTCATCCAGTTGCAGCCCACGGCAACGCGCTGGACGGCCAGCTCGCGCGGGTAGCCTTTGCGCATGAACCCTTCGCTCAGCGCCTGGTCGCCGGAAAAGCGCGGCCAGCCGTTCTTGTTCTTGAACAGGTATTCCACGCCCTTGCGCAGGAACGCCATATCCATGTTCTCATGCACGCGCACCGTGATGTTGCAGGAGGAATCCAGCCAGTCGGCGGCCTCCAGGATCAAATACGACATGTCGGTGATCAGGTCGTTGCCGTGCTCGTCCATGCCGCCCACCTGGTAATAGTGCGCGTCATTTAAGAGCAGGCAGGCGATATAGTAGCGCGCTTCCTCGCGGGTGATGCGGTTCAGCTTCACGTCGCGCTCATAGTACGGGCGCAGCAATTCGTCCAGCTGCCCCCCGGCGCCGTCACGGTTGTAGGTGCGGCTGGCCATGTTGTAGATGGCAATCCACTGGCAGGCCTGGCGCAGGGTTTCCGGCGCGTGGTCGATCAAAAACCGGGTGTCCTCCCGCATGCGCCAGAGGTTGTCCTTAAGGCTGGGGTTTTCCTCTACCTCCATCGCGTCATCAATGGCGGCCACCGTGCGGCGCATCCAGTTCTGGATGCCCAGAATGGTGCGCTCATGCGCGTCATAAAAAGCATCATGGCCGATGTTCTTTGCCCTGTACTGGCCAAGCTTGAGCAGCAGGCCGCCCCAGCCGCCTTCCAGCCCCAGATGGTAATCGCCGCCAAAGTGGGCGTCCGCCCCGATGCCCGGCACAATGCCGTACAGCTTTTGCAGCGGTTTCAGGTGATCATATGGATAATCCGGGTTGAACCCTTTGCCGCCCTTGAGCCAGATCATGGTGGTCATCCAGCGGTTGGGGAACGCGTCGCACGGGTCGATGAACACCGGGTGCTCGGTCATGAGCTTGAAGAAATTGCGGCTCCACCCCTCATAGCCATACCAGCTGCCGTTTTCGTGGTTGGGGATGGGCTCAAAATGGAAATCCTCCGGCGGCATGATGGCGCCGTAGTCATCCCCGTCCATGAACGGCCGGTAGCCGGCTTTGTCCCGGGTGTCCTCAATCTTGCGCTCGCGCAGCACCTTTACGCGGTCGTGGTAGGAGTATACCTTGTCTTTGGACAGCTTGTTGATGCGGTCTCTCATGTTGTTCCCCTTATCCGATCCTGACGGGTATGCCGGCCTGTCCGGCCGCGTCCGCCAGTTCCTGCATGCGTTTTTCGGGCAGCGGTTTCCTGCCCGCGAAGGTATCCGTCATGTTGAGCCCCTGGTATTTGGAGGCGCCCAGCGGGTTGAAGTTGAGCAACTCGTAATACAACAGTCCTCCGCGTGCCTTCGCCACCTGCCCGGCGATTGTACGGATCATGGTTTCGTCATCGTTGACGCCGGGGATGACCGGCGTGCGGATGATCATCGGCATGCCCGACGCCCCCAGTTTTTCCAGGTTGTCCAGCACCTGCGCGTTGTCCAAACCTGTATAGAGCTGGTAGGAGTCGCTGTCCGGCAGCTTCACGTCGGCCATGATCAGGTCCAGCAGCGGCAGCAGTTCCTCCAGCGATTGCCAGGGGTACAACAGGTTGGTCTCCAGCGCGGTGTGGATATCCCGCGCGCGGCAGGCGATCAGAATATCCCGGGTGAACGCGGGCTGCATCAGGCATTCCCCGCCGGACACGGTGACACCGCCACCTGACGAGGCATAGTACGCCGCATCCTGCGCCACCTCGCGCATCACGTCCTCCACGCTCATCTCCCGGCCGGACACCGTCAGCGCGCCGGAAAAGCAGCGCGCGGCGGATGCCAGCGTCAGCTGCTCGCGCGGCGGGGGCAACCCTTTTTCCATGCGGGCGGAATTAAAATCCACGCACGCCCCGCAGCCGAAGCAACGATCCGGGTAGATCATCAGCTCCGGCTGCAGGGTAAACGTTTCGGGGTTGTGGCACCACTGGCACCGGGCGTTGCACCCTTTGAGGAAGATGGTGGTGCGGATGCCGGGGCCGTCGTTGAGGGAAAAGCGCTGGATGTCCGTGACAATGCCCATGGTTGCCTTTCTGTTACGCGCGCGAAAAGGCCATACCGGGGTATCGCGCGACGCGGGTCGTCAGGGGATGCGTGATAGCATCATCATAGCATCGGGCATGCCGAAAGGCAAGGAAAAACAAGGTGTGGCAGCTATTCCTGGCTGACCACCGGCTGGCTTAGGTTCAAAAACCGGGCCAGCGGCACCGGCTCCAGCCGGTAGACCGATCCTTTGCCCTGGAAAAAGCCGTGCGCCTCAATCAGGTGCAGGCTCAGGTCGCTCCAGATAAACTGTTCGCCCTGCTGGTTGGTGACGGTGGTGTTGCGCTTGGCGGCGCGCCGGTTGTCCTTGAACGGGCAGCCCATGAAGCCCATATACTCCTGGGTAACCACGGTGTATTCGCCTTCAGCGACCGGCTCGCCATAGCCCTCCATGCCCTTGCGGGTCAGCGCGCGCATAACTTTGCTCAGGTCCTGCACCGTCAGGCCCAGAGCAGCCAGTTGTGCTTCATCCTCCCACACAATTTCGGGAATCGGACGCTCGTCGTCGCCCAGAAAGCCGTCCAGCACCAGCCGCCCTTCCATCATGTCGGTTCGCAGCGCAGTATCGGCAGGGTTGGGTTTCATACAGCCTCCTAAAAGAAGTCCCTAGAACTTGTCAAAGAAAATGCGGTCCTCGGTAAAGCCCTTGTCTTTCAGGATGTCGATGCACGCGTTGAGCATGCCGGGGCTGCCGCACAGGTAGGCTTCCTTGTTGTTGCCGTCCGCCACCTGTTCCTTGAGCGCCACGGTCACAAACCCGGTGGGGCCGGTCCAGTTGTCCTCCGGGTTGGGTGTGGCAACGCAGGGAATGAAGGTGAAGTTGGGATGATCCTTTTCGATCTGGCGGAATTCATCGATGTAGTACAAATCGCGCACGGTGTTGGCGCCAAAGAAGAACCGCATGTTGATGTCTAGGCCCTTTTCGATCACGTCATACACCAGCGAGCGGATGGGCGCCAGGCCCGAACCCCCGGCGATCATGACCATCTCGTCACAGTTGCCACGCAGGTAAAAGTCCCCGTACGGGCCGGACAGGCGCACCTGGTCGCCCACCTTGAGCACGGTGTGCACATAAGTGGTCAGCAAGCCGCCGGGCACCAGGCGGATCAGCAGCTCGATGTGGTCATGCTCGGACGCCCTGGACGAAATGGAGTACGCACGGAAAACTTCTTCCTTCACCTTGCCGTAGGGCTTGGAGTAGAACTGCACGAACTGCCCGGCCTTGAAGTCAATGCGCTCACCGGGCGGCAGCTCCAGCTTGAGCCACTTGATGTCGTAGGTCAGGTCCTCCATGGCGACCAGCTGGCAGTTGAACTCCCGGATGTTGAACAGCTCCTCCGGGATGACCAGCTTCATGTTGGTTTTGACCTTGATCTGGCAGGCCAGGCGCATGTGCCGGGCGCGTTCCTCGGCGGGGATGTAGGGTTCCTCGGTGGGCAGCAGGGGCCCTGCGCCCTCCAGCACCTGTACCTTGCACAGCCCGCAGGTGGCCTTGCCGCCGCAGGCGGAGGGCAGGAAAATTTTTTCCGCCGCCAGCGTGCTCAGCAGCGACGCGCCGCCCTGTACGCTTATTTTTTTGGCGCCGCCGTTGATGTCCAGCTCGCAGACTCCGTAGTTGTTGAGCACCTTTTCGGCAAGGGAAATCAGCAGGCTCAGCACGCCGGAAATCAGCGCCAGCGAGCCCACTGTCTGGAGTATGGCAGCGTAATTCATGCGTCCTCCCGCCTACTGGATGGTGAATATGCCGGAAAAGCCGATGAACGCCATGGCCATGATGCCGGTGATGATAAAGCTGATGGCAGGCCCGGACATGCCCGGGGGCAGCTTGGCTTTGGCCAGCTTCTCGCGCATCGCCGCCAGCATGGAAATCGCCAGCCACCAGCCCAGGCCGGAGCCCAAGCCGTACAGGACGGACTGCACAAAGCCGTAGCTGCGGATCACCATGAACAGCGTGGCGCCCAGAATGGCGCAGTTGACCGTGATCAGCGGCAGAAAGATGCCCAGCTTGGCGTGCAGGTCGGGCGTGTAGCGGTCCATCGCCATCTCCAGCACCTGCACGAGCGCGGCGATCACAATGATAAAGATCACGTACTGCAGATAAACCAAATCCAGCGGCACGATCAGGTAGGTATATACCGCCCAGTTCAGCGCGCTGGTCAACACCAGCACCAGCGTCACCGCCATGCCCAGGCCGGACGCGGTCTTGTACTCGGAGGAAACCGACAGATAGGAGCACATGCCCAGGAAATTGCTCAGCACCATGTTGCTGGTGGCAATGGACGCCAGGAAAATGATCAGGGGGTTGATGTCCGGCATATTGTCTGCTCCTTCCTACTTCTTGTTGGGCGTGGGCAGGCGCTGCGCGCGTGCGGACATCGCCCAGATCATGCTGCCGATGATGAAAAACGCGGCCGGCGGCATGATCATGATCGTCCATCTCTCAAAGCCGATGAAGTCCACGTTCACGCCAAACACGGTGCCAAAGCCCAGCACCTCGCGGATCAGCGCGATGAACAGCAGCACCCAGGTATACCCCAGGCCTGCGAAAAAACCGTCCCACATGGCAGGCAGCGGCGGGTTCTTCTGCGCGAAGGCTTCGGCGCGACCCATGATGATGCAGTTGGTGATGATCAGCCCCACATAGGGGCCCAGCTGCTTGGAGATGTCCGGCAGGAAGGCTTGCAGCGCCAGGTCAACCAGAATGACATAGGCGGCGATGACCATGGTCTGCACGATCATGCGCACGCGGTGCGGGATGATGTCGCGCATGGCGGACAGGGTCATGCTGGACAGCGCGGTG
The DNA here is from genome assembly GCA_019137115.1 of Bacillota bacterium. Taxonomy (GTDB): domain Bacteria; phylum Bacillota; class Clostridia; order Christensenellales; family Aristaeellaceae; genus JAGVSV01. Next base: position 6,728 of record JAGVSV010000283.1, on the reverse strand, counting down.
ACAAAGCTTAGCCCCAGGCCCATGACCAGCGAGTTCTTCATCGAGTTGGTGACAGCCAGCGACGAGCAGATGCCCAGAATCTGGCGCAGCACCTGGTTTTCACGCCAGAGCTGGGTCTTGGCGATCTCGCGGGTGTTGGTGACATTGCCCGGCATTTACTGCACCCCCTCGTTGAACACATGGTCGGACAGCATCTGGTTGATGATCCTGATCACGGCGTTGGATGTCTGCGTGGCGCCGGTGATGCCGTCCAGGCGATAGCCGTCGTGCTGGCCATAGCTGAGCAACGTGCCCGGCGCGATCGGCAGGTTGCGGAACTGCTCCCGGTATTCGGTCTCGTCAATGCGGCCGCCCAAGCCGGGCGTTTCGTTCTGCTTGGTGAACACGATGCCCGTCAACTTGTCCTTTTCGCCGCTCAGCCCGGCATAGCCGGTGATGCTGCCCCAGAGGCCCGCGCCGGTAAATGGCACCGCGTAGCCCCTGACCTGGCCGTCCTGCTTGTAGACATAGCCCTGGCCTTCCACCGGCTCCACGACTTTAGCGAAGGTGTCGGTGACCTGCTCGTCGGTCAAGCCTTCGTCCAGGCCCAGCGCGTAGAGCACCGAGCGCTCTTTCTTGAGGTCGTCATGGGCGGCGATGTTGGGCTTGAATCCCTCATACGCCAGCGCCAGCGCCAGCGTCAGCACAGTGCTGAGCGCCAGCATGAACACCAGCGTATAGATATGGCCCTTCTTCATGCGGCCACCTCCGCCGTTTTCTTTTTGGCTTTGTCCGTGTACTGCTTGTGCTTGAGTTCCATCAGCGGGGTTAAGGCATTGGCGATCAGGATGGCGAACATCATGCCCTCGGTGAACAGGCCAAAGATGCGGATGATCACGGTAAACAGCCCGATGAGCACCCCGTACACCCACTGCACCGGCTTCAATTTGGGTGCTGAAATGGGATCGGTGGCCATAAAGACCGCGCCGAACATCAGCCCGCCGGACAGCACCGTGAACACGGGATCAGCAGTGCTGACGCCGGTATAGAAAAGCACCGCGGACAGCAGGAACGCCGACACCACGGTGGACACCATGATCTGCCAGGAGGCGACTTTCCTGTACACGAGGTACACGCCGCATAGGGCGATCAGGATGGCACTGGTCTCGCCCAGGGAGCCGGACACAAAGCCCAGCAGCATGTCGATCAGCGCCGGTGTTTCCAGCCCCTTGCCCAGCGCGATCAGGGGCGTAACCGAGGAAACTGCGTCTGTGGCCAGCGGCATCCAGGCGGCAAACCCGCCGGGCAGCGCCGTGAACGGCTGCGGCCAGAGCATGGTCATCTGTGCGGGGAACGCGATATAGATAAAGCAGCGGCCGACCAGCGCGGGGTTGAAGATGTTGCGCCCGAAGCCGCCAAAGACCGTTTTGCCAAAGACGATGCCGAACACGATGCCGATCACCGCCACCCAGAAGGGCGTGTCCGGCGGCAGCGTCAGGGTAAACAGCACGGCGCTGACCAGCGCGGCCTCCGAAATCTTGGTCTTTTCCTTCTGGATCGTGCGCATCACCAGGTACTCGCTGACGCAGGCCGCCACGATGGCAACCAGCATCAACGGGATGACCCGCCACCCGAACAGGAACACCGCGGCCAGCGTGACGGGAACCAGGGACAGAAGCACCGTCCGCATCATCTTTTGTTTTGTAAACAGGTTTTTCATCTGCATGCGCATCACCTCCCGATTCATTATAGCGATGGTGTGGTCATTTGCAACAAAAAACCGCGCTCCGAAAGGCGCGGTTTGCTTGTTATTATTTGGCTATGGCGTGGGTGTTATCCGGAGCACTTTGTCATCGCTTCCATTGTCCGTCGTCAGGTACAGCGCACCATCCGGCCCCAGCACGCTGGCGCGGATGCGGCCGTATTCGCCCTCAAGGAGTTTCCACTCGGCGGTGGTGGCGCCGTTTTCGATGCGCACCACGCGCACGTGCTGGTCTTTGAGCACGGCCATCGCCCATGCGCCGTCCAGGATGCCCCAATGGTCGCCGCGCAGCTGGGTGACGCCGGAGATAGCGATCGTCCGTTCCCCGCTGGACCAAGCCGCGGGGATGGCGTCCGGGAAGCGGTCCAGGTCAGTCATGGGCACGCTTTCATCGTATGGAGGATGCGGCGACCAGCCAAAGTTGCCGGGCACCAGGGGGTTGAGTTCATCATCGCGATAGGAACCGTGTTCGGCGCTGTAGCCATACACGCCGTCCACCGGCTCGGACAGCAGCGCCAAGCCCTGGGTGTTGCGGTGGCCGTAGCTGAAGATGCGCGGATCAAACGGCTCGCCCAGGTTGCCCTCGGCCGGTGTGCCGTCGCGTTGCACGCGCAGCACCTTGCCGCCCAAACTGGTGGGATCCTGGGGATTGGTGCCGGTGGCGGCGTCCCCTGTGCCCACCCACAGCACGCTGGACGCGTCCATCTCCAGCTGCGCGCCGGAGTGCCGGCCGCCCGGAATGGCCGGAAGCCCGGTGATGATGTCCATGGGTGCTGTGAGCGCGTTGTCCGCGTAGGTGTAGCGGGTCACCACCACTTCCGGGCTCCCGGAGCGCAGGGTGTTGTAGGCGACGTACAGGTAGGGGTGCTCGTCAAACGCCGTGTCCACAGCGATGCCCATCAGGCCGCCCTCGCCGCGGGCGGCCACGTCGGGGATCCGGGCGATTTCGGTCACGTTGCCGCCGCTGATCAGCGAAACGGTGCCGGGGCGCTGGGTGAACACCAGGTTGCCATCCGCCAGGAATCCCACGTCCCAGGGGTTGGTGAGGCCTGATGCCAGCACCTCCACGGTCAGCGCGGGCGGTGCTTCAGTTGCGGCCACTGGAACAGCGATGGCGAACAGCAAAATGGATATCATGAGGATTCGGATCGTTTTGGTCATGGTGCGCCTCCTTCAGGCATTCGCTTGGTGCAGATCCAGGTACACTATGTTGTACCCGCTTTGCAGTAAAAAAAGCAGCCCACGCAGGGCTGCCAAGGTTTACTGTGCGGCTTACTTCTCGGGCTCCTCCACGGGCCAGTCGGTGTAGATGCCGCTGTTGAGCGACTGCCTGAGCACCGGAAAGCGCGGATGTTCGCGCCAGCCGTCGTGCGTGGCCAGGCGTACAGTGAAGTTAAACTCGCAATTGGGCAGCCCCGCCACCAGCATCTCCTGCTGGTCCTTGGGCAGGTTGGCGTGGGAAAACCAGCAGCGCTCCATCTGGGTCAATGTCAGCAGCGGCGTGGCGTCCTGGATGTCGTTGTAGCACAGGTTCAGATCCAGCAACTCGGGCAGGTTCGCCAGCGGGGATACATCTGTGATCTTGTTCATGAACAATTCGAGAAAATACAGCTCTTTCAGGTCGGCGATCGGGGTGATGTCGGTGATCAGGTTGTCCGCCAGGATCAGCACGCGCAGCTTGGGCATGTAGCGCAGGAAGGACACATCGGTGATGTCATTGTGCCCCAGATCCAGCGCGCGCACATCCGGGAAGTATTTGAGCGCCTCAAAGTCGGGGCTCTTGTACTCCGGCTGCCGCCGGTAGTGAAGCGACACCACCTCGGTATCGGTGCGCATGTTGCGGTGGTACAGCCAGATGGTGGCGCCAAAACAGATGTGCGGATACTCCTCAAACAGCTGGATGCCGGCCTTGGTCTGTAGGCGGGTGTCAAACATATCAATCCGGGTCAAACGAGGCAGCACATCCAGATAGGCCTTGAGCTGGCTGAGCCGTTCGATCTTGGTCTTGCCCAGGTCAATGTAGGTGTCATCGCTGGTCACCGGGATGCCGAACATGTCCAGCGTCCAATAGAACGCGATGTTGGGATAGGTGTCCACCAGCAGCTTCATGTCCGGAAGCGACAGGCCGGATTTGTCCAGGTTGACGCGCGTCAAGCCGGGCTTTTGCGCCAGCGTGGCGATCAGGCCCTGAACGTCGCCCACGGGCTTGCCGCTCAGATCCAGCGTGGTATCCTCCGCGCTGGTGAGCAGGGGCAGCATCAGGCACAGGGCAAGGACGAACAGAAGGATGCGTTGTGGGGTGCGTGTTGCGGTCATGGTGTCTCCTCCCTTGCGTACAGCTTTGGTTGTACGGCACCCTGGCCTTCCACATAGGGCGCCAGCTCGTGGGTCGTGTCGTTCTGAAGACGCGTCATCACGTCCAGCGCTTGGTCGCCTGTGACCAGATAGGGCTGGTAGTTGTTGCGCGGCGCGGTGCCGGAGATGCGCGCGGGGTGGATCGTGGCCTGCTGCCAGGCAAGGCCGTGCTCGTCAAACGCCAGCTCCACGCCCAGCACGATGGTGGGGTATTCCACCTCGCGCGGCTTGCGGTTGCCGCCGTAGCAGAAATCGCCCAGGCTGTAGTAGATCGCGCGGTTGTTGTACTGCTCGATCCCTTGCAGCACGTGCGGGTGATGTCCCACCACCAGGTCTGCGCCCGCGTCAATCGCCCAGCGCATATCCTCCTGCTGGGATTTGGCGTGCTTCACGTTGTACTCCCGCCCGCCGTGGTACAGGATGACCACGGCGTCGCAACCTTCCTCGGCCTTCAGACGGGGGATCTCGGTGGCCAGCCATTTCTTGTGCCGCCGGAAGGATGTCTCCCAGAAACCCAGGAATGCGACGCGCGCGCCGTCCCTTTCAAAGAAGAACACTTCCTGGTCGATGCAATAGCTGACACCGGCCGCTTTCAGGGTTTCGCGCGTGCTGTCAAAGCCGGGCCTGCCAAAGTCCATCGTGTGGTTGTTGCCCAGCGTCACCGCTTCCACGCTGCCTTGGGTTAAGATGTTGACATAATCCGTGGCGCCCCGGAAGTTCCATTTGCGCTCGGGGTTGAGCCCCCGCGCGCTGTCAGCCAGCACAACCTCGAGATTAACAATAGTGCAGTCGTCCTGCGCAAAGATGTCCTGCACCTTTTCCAGGAAATAGGTGTAGTTGCCCACCTCCTGCTGCATCACTTTGAACGTGCCGATCGAGTAATTCATCCAGCCTTCGTGGCCGCCCAGCGTGCAGTCCCCGACAAAGGTCAGCTTGATGGTGGTCACTTCCCCCGCCGCCAGCGCGGGCAGCAGCAGGAGGATAACCAGCAGGGCGAGCAGCTTTTTAGTACGCATTGGTCACCCCGATCCCCATCACTTCGTTCTGCGGGCGCGCGTTGTCCTTGATGCCGGTGCGGTCCAGCTGGTTTAGCTGCTTGCCCATGAACACCATGGCCGACGTCCAGCCGCCGTCCAGGTTGAACGCCATCGTGCAGCCCAGCTGTGCCATCAGGTCGCCGACCTGGCGGGTGGTCATGCCGCGGCTTTCCGCGATGCGCCCTTCCACGATCAGGCACCAGTAATGGCCTTTTTCAACCTTGCCCACCGCAGCGCGCGGCTGCAGCGATGTGCCATAGGTCGTGTAGCTGGTGTTGATCTCGCCGTCGCGGATCAAATACGGGCCAAAGGACAGCACGTCCACCGCGCCTTCATCGATCAGCTCCTGCGCAGTGCGCTCCCTGGCTTTGTAGGCGCGCATGTCGCCATCCGGGTACAGCGCCAGCATGTCCAGCGGCGGGTAGGTGTTGCGCGATTCGGCCGGCGGGCTGTCCACCAGGATTTCGCCCTGCCGGATCACCACGCCCACGGAAAACGTCTTGACCGTGCGGCGGCGGCCGATGCGGTACAGGAAATAATCGCCGTCCATGGTGAACACCAGCTGGTTGTTCCTGGCGATCACCACCGGTTTTTCCACATGCCGCTTGGCGTCCACCAGCATGTTGTCCCAGTCGTGCGGCACCATGCGGAAGCCGGGGGCGCCTTCGCGCACAAACACCTCGGCGGCCAGGTAGCGCACCGGCCCATCCAGGGACGCGCGATTGATCTCGATCAGCAGGTCCTGGCTGGCGTACCGCCAGACGCCGTTGTCTGGGTCCTCGTGGATGAACTCCGCTTCCCCCTCGGGTAGGAAGCCCTGTGCGGTCAGCATCGGGAACCCTTCGCGCTCGGTCATGGTCAGTTTGTTGAGCGCCTGCTGCTTTTCAGCGACCACGGCTTTCAGTGCGGTCAGTTCCTCTTTGGATGCTCCAACATCCTGAGCGGCTTTAAGCGCGGCTTGCGCTTCGATCAACGCGGTTTGCGCTTCCTCCAGCGCGCGCTGATCCCGCGCTTTCTGCTCCTGCTCCCTTGCCCGGCGTTCCTCTTCGGCCCGGCGCGCTTCCTGCTCCTGTTGTTCGCGCGCAAGGCGGGCTTGCTCGATGGCCTCCGGCGACGCGGATAGCTGCCAGGGATCCTGGAGCGTACCCGTGCCAGCCGTCGTCACTAGCACGTCCAGCGACAGAAGTACCATGGGCCGCGCGCCGATGTCCGGCGAGGCCACGTTCAGCACGCCGGAGCGGCCGCCGGAGATCACCACGCGCTGCGCGAACGGGTTGTCGGTCGACCGGGTGCGCATCCAGTACGCGGCTTCTTTGGCGTTGTAGCGCTTTACGCCCTGGGCCTGGGCATACGCGGTTGCCGCCGCGATGCGGTCAGCGTCGCGCCAAAATCCCTGCGTTTCGTCCTTGAGCAGCTCCGCGTCTGGCAGCGTGGCGCGGTCGCCCTGATCATCGGTAACCACTGCTGCCAGTTGGGTCGCATCAAACGCGGCGCCCACGAAGCTCTCATTCAGCCAGGCCCGCAGGTCAGACGTTTCCCATCCGGAGAACCCGGCGGCATCCTCCTGCACCGGCTCCGCGTCCAGCACCTTGTCG
>JAGVSV010000137.1 GCA_019137115.1 Bacillota bacterium | reverse complement strand
GGACTGTACGTGCCCGGCGGCACGGCGGCCTATCCCAGCACGGTGCTGATGAACGCCATTCCCGCCGCCATCGCCGGATGCCCCGAGATCGTCATCACCACGCCGCCGGGCAAGGACGGCCGCGTCAACCCGTGGGTGCTGGCAGCGGCGCATCTGGCGGGCGTTCATTGTGTGTACAAGGTGGGCGGTGCGCAGGCCATCGCGGCGCTGGCATACGGCACCCAAACCATCGCGCGGGTGGACAAAATCGTGGGCCCCGGCAACGCCTATGTGGCCGAGGCCAAGCGGCAGGTGTTCGGGCGCGTGGCGATTGACATGATCGCCGGGCCCAGCGAGGTGGTGATCATCGCGGACAGCCACAGCAACCCCGATCATCTGGCCTGTGATCTGCTGGCCCAGGCCGAGCATGACGCGCTGGCCAGCGCGGTGCTGCTAACGCCGGACGCCCAGCTGGCCCAGGCCGTTGCCGACGCGGTGCAGCGCACGCTGCCCACGCTGTCCCGGCAAGCCATCGCCCACCGGTCGATGGACGACCACGGCATGGCGGTGATCACGCGCGACCTGGACGAAGCCATGGACATCGCCAACGAGCTGGCGCCGGAGCATCTGGAGCTGTCGGTGGATGACCCCTTTGCGTGGCTGCCGCGCGTCAAAGCCGCGGGCAGCGTTTTTCTGGGGCGATACTGCCCGGAAGCGCTGGGCGATTATTATGCCGGGCCCAACCACACGCTGCCCACCAACGGCACGGCGCGTTTCCAGAGCCCGCTTTCCGTTGACGATTTCGTCAAAAAGACGCAGTATACCTACTACACGCGCGACGCGTTTCTGAAAGAGGCCGATGCCGTGGCGCAGTTGGCCCATCAGGAAGGGCTGACCGCCCACGCGTTGAGCGCCACCATACGGAAGGAGTCCCCGCTTTGAGCCGATTTGTAGACGCGCACCTGGGCAGGCTGACCCCCTATGTGCCCGGCGAGCAGCCCCAGGGGCGCACGTTTGTCAAGCTGAACACCAACGAATCCCCCTATCCGCCGGCGCCCGGCGTGGCGGCGGCGCTCAACCGCGAGCGCATTGAGGCGATGCGCCTGTACGCCGACCCCAACTGCACCAAGTTGCGCCAGGCAGCGGCGGATTACCACGGCCTGTCACCGGATCAGGTGCTGGCGGTCAACGGCTCGGACGAGGCGCTGTATTTCGCGTTTCTGGCCTACGCCAGCAACCGCAATGTGTACTACCCGGACGTCACCTACGGCTTTTACAAGGTGTACGCAAGCCTGCTGGGCGCCAAGGGCATTGCTGTGCCGCTGAATAACGACTACGAGATCGACTGGAAGGACTACTTCGGCAAGGACGGCATGATCGTGTTCGCCAACCCCAACGCACCCACCGGGCATTACCTCACCCACGCGGACATCAAGCGCATCGTGATGTCCAACCCGGATCAGGTGGTGCTGGTGGACGAGGCGTACATCGACTATGGCGGCGCGTCGGTGATCCCGTTGATCAAGCAGTTTGACAATTTGCTGGTGGTGCAGACGTTCTCCAAATCCCGCGCGCTGGCCGGGCTGCGGCTGGGCTTTGCGTTTGCGCAAAAGGCGCTGATCGATGACCTGACGCGCATACGGGACGCCATCAACCCCTATTCGGTCAACGGCCTGGCGCAGACGGCGGGCATCAAATCGTTTGAGGACCGCCGGTACTTCGGCGAGTGCGTCAGCGCCATCGTCAAAACGCGGGCGCGCACCACCCAGGCGCTGGAAGCCATGGGCGTAACCGTGCTGCCCTCGCTGACCAATTTCCTGATGATGGCGGTGCCCAACATGCCCGGCGAAAAGGTGTACAAGGGCTTGTTTGAGCGCGGCGTGTTGGTGCGGTACTTTGACGCGCCGCGCACCCATGCGTATGTGCGCGTGACCATCGGCAGCGACCCGGAGATGGACGCGTTTCTGGACGCGCTCAAAGAGGTGATCGCGTGAGAAGCGCCACGGTCACGCGCCGCACGCGGGAAACCGACATCACGGTGACGCTGGAACTGGACGGGTCGGGGCAATCTACCATACAGACCGGCAACGGCTTTTTTGACCACATGCTCACGCTGCTGGCGGCGCACGGAGGGCTGGATTTAGCTGTGAACTGCCAGGGTGACACGGACGTGGACTTCCACCATTCCTGCGAGGACATCGGCATCTGCCTGGGCCGCGCGGTCCGGGACGCGCTAGGCGACAAAACGGGCATCGCGCGCTACGCGGACATTCATTTGCCGATGGATGAGGCGCTGGTGCTGTGCGTGATGGACATCTCCGGCCGCGGCGCGGCGTACCTGGACATGGCGATTTTGGCGCCCATGGTGGGCGCGTTTGATACAGAACTGCTGCCCGAGTTCCTGCACGCCTTCGCGCGCGCCGCAGGCATCACGCTGCATGTGCGGCATCTGTGCGGGCGCAACGCGCACCACATCATCGAGGCCGTGTTCAAAGGGCTGGGCCGGGCGCTCAAGACGGCCTGCACCATCACCGGCGGCGGCATCCCTTCCACCAAAGGCGTGCTGTGATCGCGGTCGTCGACTACGGCGTGGGCAACCTGTTTTCCCTGATGGGGGCGCTCAAGCGCTGCGGCGCGGATGCCGCGCTGACGCGTGAAAGAGACGACATCGACCGCGCCAGCCATGTGATCCTGCCCGGCGTGGGCGCGTTTGGCGATGCCGCCCAATCGCTGCGCGATGCCGGGCTGTGGGACGCGTTGATCGAAAAAGCCTCAACCGGCGCGCCGCTGCTGGGCATCTGCCTGGGCATGCAGCTGCTGATGCGGCGGAGTTTCGAGTTTGGCGAGCACGCGGGGCTGGGGCTGATCCCCGGCGATGTGGTGCCGCTGTTGGGCTGGGTGGCACCCGGCGTCAAGGTGCCCCACACCGGCTGGAACGCGCTGACGCTGTCGGACAATCCCGGCCCGTTGTTCCGCAACACGCCGGGCGGCGCGCATGTGTACTTTGTGCACAGCTTCGCCGCGCGGCCGGGGCCGTATGTGCTGGCCACCGCCGAATACTCGGTGCCCGTGCCCGCCGCGGTGGGGCGGGAGAATGTGATGGGCTGCCAGTTTCACCCGGAAAAAAGCGGGGAAGCCGG
>JAGVSV010000132.1 GCA_019137115.1 Bacillota bacterium | reverse complement strand
CATGGTGCTGATCGCCTTTACCATGATCATGTCGTCCCTGTCGGTGATCCTGCAGCGCATCTATTTTAAGTTGACGCATGGCAAACGCATCTTCCGCATGTCGCCGATCCATCACCACTTTGAGTTGGGCGGCATGAGCGAAACACGCATCGTCACCATGTACGGGCTGGTCACCGCCGCCCTGTGTGTGCTGGCGCTGGTGGCGCTGCTGGCCGCCCGGCATGCTTGACCGGCTGCTGAAAAGTCTGCATGCGCTGCCCATCGTTACGGACAGCAAAACCGGGGAACAACTGGCCAAAACATTGGTGGAGCACGGCAAGCCGGATTGCCCGTGCTTTTTTGGCGCGGATCCACTGCCTTTGCTGGATGATGTGGACGCGCTGGTGATCAGCCCCGCGGTGCCCATCGATTCGCCGCTGGTGCAGCGCGCCCTTGCCATGGACATTCCGGTCATCTCCGAACTGGAGCTGGGGTACCTGGTATCCAAAGGTCCGGTTTCTGCCGTGACCGGCACCAACGGCAAGACCACAACCGTCACGCTGCTGGGGCATATGCTGGACGCCGCGGGCCGAGCAAATCACATCTGCGGCAACGTCGGATACCCGATCTCGGATGCTGTTCTCGCAGCTGGGCTGGGGGATGATCTGATCGCGGAGGTTTCCAGCTTTCAGCTGGAGTCGACCCACGCGTTTCATCCGCGGGTGGCCGTACTTTTGAACATCACGCCCGATCACCTGAACCGCCACCATACGATGGATGCCTATACGAGGCTGAAATACCGCGTCTTTGCGCGCCAGACGGCGGAGGATGTTGCGGTGCTCAACGCGGATGATCCGCTGTGCCAGGCCGCGCAAGTACATACGCGCGCCCGTGTGCACTGGTTCTCGTCTGCCCACAAGGTCAACAACGGCGCATTCGTCAGCGAGGACACCATCTGGCTGGCACAGGACGGGCAGGAGGCACTGGTTTGCAGGGTTCAGGAACTCCTGATTCCCGGACAGCACAATGTGATGAACGCGCTGGCGGCGACCGCTGCGGCAGGGGCGCTTGCCGTGCCTGTCCCGGCCATTGCCCACGCGCTGCGCGCCTTTACCGGCGTGGAGCACCGCATCGAATTCGTGGCGGAGATAGATGGGGTGCGTTACCTGAACGACAGCAAGGGCACCAATCCCGAATCCACGATGCGCGCCATTGAAGCCATGGACCGTCCGACCGTGATTCTGCTTGGTGGCCAGGACAAGGGGACGCCTTTTGACCAGCTGGCCGCTGCCATCAGGCACAGCGCCTTTGTCCGGCATGCGGTACTCCTTGGCGAAACCGCACAGGAGATCGGGCGATGTCTTTCGGTCGAAGGCTTTGACAGCATCACGCATGCGGCCAGCCTCCAGGAGGCGGTGCTTCTGGCGCGCGACCTGGCAGGCGATGGCTACACCGTGCTGCTGTCACCGGCGTGCGCCTCCTTTGACATGTTTGAGGATTACGAACAGCGCGGACGCATGTTCAAAGACATCGTGCGCAACCTGCCGGGCGGGCAAGCCCAATGAGCGACCTGCAGCAGCATCATCCGCTCGAGCCGCCGTCTGCTCCACCCACGGCCTACGAGGAACCAGAGCAGCGGTTTGACGCGGATGAAGGGGATCAGACCGAGCCGTCCGCGCCCGCACCGCGCGCTTCGGGTTGGCCATGGTTGGCGCTGCTGCTGGTGGTGCTTGTGGTGGCGCTGTTCCTGTTCCGGGATGTGTTCCTGATCATCCGCAACGTTCATGTGCAGGGAATCCGCCAGCGCCCCTGGCAGGAAGTGGCGATTGCAGCAGGCTTCGCCGAGCCGGTCAACTATTTCGGCGTTGACGAAATCCGCGTTCGGGAGGGCATCAACAGCCACCGCTACTTTACATACCTTGGTATGGAAAAAGAGTTTCCGAACACCGTGATCCTACGCGTGCGGGAGCGCATTCCGGTGGCGTACCTGCACTACATCGGGGTGGGGTACCTGCTGGCGGATGACGGCGTGGTGCTGGAACAGACCAGGGACCTGGCGCTCACGCAGGGCTACGCGTCGATCTCTGGCATGCAGCTGCGCCACATACGGGTGGGCGCCGTCCCGACGGGCCTGCGCCCGCAGCAGATGACCAGCTCGCTGGTTGTGCTGCGGGAACTTGCCATGCAGGGCTATCTGCAGAGCATCCTGGACATCAACGTGGCCGAACCGTCCAGCATTTATCTCACCACCAGGGATGGTTACACGATACATCTTGGCGATGACAGGGAGCTTCGCGCGAAGATCGGCACCGTGCGCGCAGTGGTGGAAGACCTGAAAACCCGTGGCTTGAACGGCGGTGTGATTGAAGCCACGCTTCCCGGGGAAGCCACCTACCGGCCCGAAACCCCGTAACAATTGCCGGGTCAGGCGCAAATTGCGCCAAAACGCTTGCACTTTTGTTACGAAAGGGCTACAATGGGCCAGCCAAATGGTACACATTTTGCTCTGTTGATGTGACGGAGCCGCCGGACGCCATAATACCGGGGAGGATGGATAGGCATGAAAAGTACGGTTGCCATCATCGATTTCGGCACAAGCAAGGTGGTCGCGCTGGTTGCCGAAGTTTCCGGTCGGCAGCGCTGCGACATTGTGGGTGCGGGAATCGCTGCCTACGATGGCTTTGCGGACGCGCGCTGGAACGCGCCGGATCAGGTCAACGATGCCATTTCCGATGCCATCCGCTCCGCGGAGGAGCAGGCGCGTACCGCGGTACGGGAAATCTACGTGGGCGTGCCCGGCCAGTTTTCGCGCATCTACACGGTGGAAGCCAAGCAAAGCCTGCAGGGCGCCGACCCGCACGTCACCGCGCGGGACATTGAAGCGCTGTTTGCCACCGCCGACAACGAGATGCGCCAGGTGCAGGGCATGCCCATTCACCGCAGCCCGGCATGGTTTGTGGTGGATGACGGCAAGAAAACGCTGGAACCCATCAACCAGCACGGCAATGAAGTGCGGGCCATGGTATCGTATGTGATTGCCGATCAGTTCTTTATCGATGAAATATCAGAGCGTCTGCGCGCCATTGACCGGCGTGCGGTGGGCTTTTTCTCCGCCCCGATGGGCGAGGCCATGCTTTTCCTGTCCCGCGAGGACAGGGACCGCACCGCGCTGCTGATTGACATCGGCTATCTGAGCACCGAGGTCATGGCTGTGGAAGGGGACACGATCATCTTCCACCGGGTGCTACCATTGGGCGGCGGCCACATCGCGGCCGACCTGGCTTACGGGCTGGACATTCCGCTGGATCAGGCCGAGCAGATCAAGCGCGCGTATGTATTTGGCGCGCCGTCCTCCCAGCCCACGTTTGATTTAACCGGCACGGACGGCGCGACGCGCTCCTTTGCCTACCAGAAGGTATCCGATATTTTCGAACCGCGCGCAGATGAAATCGCGGAGCGCATTCAGAAATGCATTGAGGGAAGCGGCGTGCGCCTGGGCAACTGGTCGTACGCGTACCTAACCGGCGGCGGCCTGGGCATGAACCGGGGCGGCCGCGAATTCCTGGGCGAGAAGCTGGGGCGTCCGGTGCGGGAACTGCCGCGCCGCGCGGTCAAGTTGTCCAGCCCGATCTATGCCAGCGCACTCGGGCTGTTGGACCTGGTCATTGAGACCAAGACCAGCGCCACCGCCGCGCAAGGGGGCCTGAGAGGATTCTTTCGGGGCCTGTTCGGCGGATGACCGCCGAGCCATCCAGAAAATCAAGGAGGACGACTATGCTGGACATTCAGGTAGAGCCGGAACAGCAATCCTTTGCATCCATTAAGGTCGTAGGTTGCGGCGGGGGCGGTACCAACGCGGTGAACCGCATGGTCGACGCCGGGTTGAAGGGCGTGGATTTCATCGCCGTCAACACCGACCGCCAGGCACTGAACACCTCCAAGGCGGACAAGCGCCTGCAGATTGGCGAGAAGCTGACCAAAGGTTTGGGCGCCGGCGCGGTACCGGACATCGGCAAGCGCGCGGCGGAGGAAAGCCGGGAGGAAATTTCGCAGCTGCTCAAGGGCGCTGATCTGGTGTTTGTCACCGCCGGCATGGGCGGCGGCACCGGCACCGGCGCCGCGCCTGTGATTGCAGAAGTGGCCAGGGAGCTCAACTGCCTGACCATCGCGGTGGTCACCAAGCCCTTCCAGTTTGAGGGCAAACAGCGCATGAAGAATGCCGAGATCGGCATCAACGAGTTGAAGCAGTGTGTTGATACCCTGGTGGTCATCCCCAATGACCGGCTTTTGCAGGTGGTTAGCAAGGGCACCTCGATGCTGGAAGCCTTCCGTGTGGCCGACGACGTGCTGCGTCAGGGCATCCAGGGCATTTCCGACCTGATCGCGCTGCCGGCCACCATCAACCTGGACTTTGCCGACGTCAAGACCGTCATGGAATCCGGCGGCATGGCGCATATCGGCATCGGCTCCGGCAAGGGCGAGAACCGCATGATTGAAGCGGCCAAGAACGCCGTGGCCAGCCCGCTGCTGGAGACCAAGATCGACGGCGCGCGCGCGGTGCTTATCAACATCACCGGCAACGAGGAGATGGGCATCCTGGACATCAACGAGGCCGCCCGACTGATTCAGGAATCCGCCGACAGCGAAGCCAACATCATCTTTGGCGCGGGCGTGGACAATTCGCTCAAGGACGAGGTGCGCATCACGGTGATCGCCACCGGGTTTGAGAAAAACGCCTTCCCCACAAGGGAAAGCAAGCGCAAACCCTTCAAGGCGCCGCCTGTGTACAGCACGCCTTCGACGATGTTCAACCCGTATGAGAACAGGCCGGCAGCCGACGCGCAGCAGGGCGAGGCGCCGCCTGTGCCCGGCATGTACGACCATGAGCCGTCCTACTTCCCCACCGGGCGCGCGCAGCAGCCCGTTGCGCCACAGCCTTCCATCCCGCAGCCCTATGTACCCAACGCCTACCAGCCGTACAATCCGCAGCAGCAGCCCTACCAGCCGCAGCAGCAGGCGCCCTATCAGCCCCAGGCCCGGCCGCAGCAGCCGCCCGCTGCTGAAAAGGATGACCTGGGCGTGCCGGCGTACCTGCGGCGCGGCAACAAGAAATAGCTGCTTCCATGATGTAATGGGAAAGGCATGCGCGCTACACGGGCATGCCTTCCATTTTGGAGGGAACGATGGAAAAGAAAACGCCACTGTACGACTTTCATCTGGCGCACGGCGGCAAGATGGTGCCTTTTGCCGGGTACCTTTTACCGGTACAGTTTCCGGATGGGGTAATCAGGGAGCACATGGCTGTGCGCACCGCGTGCGGTTTGTTTGATGTGTCGCACATGGGCGAGGTGCTGTTCTCCGGGCCGGATGCACTCAACAACGTGGAGCACCTGCTGACCAACCGTATCGAGGACATGGAGATTGGCCGCGTGCGGTACAGCCCCTTGTGCAACGAGCGTGGCGGCATGGTGGATGACCTGGTTGTGTACCGTCTGGCGCAGGATCAATTCTGGCTGGTGGTCAATGCAGCCAACAGGGACAAGGATGTGGCATGGTTTGAACGCCACAGGTTCGGCGACGCAACCGTGGCGGATCAGTCCGACCAATATGCCCAGCTGGCGCTGCAGGGCCCCAAAGCCAAGGACGTGCTGGCAAGCCTGACCGATCCGGACGCATTGCCGGTCAAGAACTATACCTTTGTGGAAAATGTGGACGTACAGGGCATCCGTTGCCTGGTGTCCCGCACCGGGTATACCGGCGAAATGGGGTATGAGCTGTATTGCGCGCCCGGCGACGCTGTGGCGCTGGCAGAGAAGCTGCTCAAAGCCGGCGGGCCGTACGGCTTGATGTTGTGCGGCCTGGGCGCGCGAGACACGCTGCGCCTGGAAGCTGGCATGCCGCTGTACGGACATGAAATGGACGAGAACATTACGCCATTGGAGATCAACCTGGACTTCTTTGTAAAGATGGACAAGGGCGACTTCATCGGGCGACAGGCGCTTGAGGATGCTGGTGCGCCCAAACGCACCCGGATTGGTCTGGAGGTCATCGACCGCGGCATCGTGCGGGAGGGCTGCCCGGTTTTCGTGGACGACCGCCAGGTGGGCGAAACCACCAGCGGCACGCTGGGCCCATATCTGCAAAAGGCGATCGCCATGGCGCGGGTTGAGCGTGACGTACTCAACGAAGGCAACGAGTGCCTGGTCGATGTGCGCGGGCGCCGTCTGCGCGCCAGGGTTGTCCTGCTGCCGTTTTACAAACGCCAAACCAAATAACCCCATCAGGAGGAGGAACAATATGAACACCCCAAAGAATCTCAAGTACACCAAAACGCATGAATGGCTGCTGGAAGAGGACGGCGTCTACGTTATCGGCATCACCGACCACGCGCAGTCGGAGTTGGGCGACATCGTGTTCATCAACCTGCCGCTGGCGGACAGCGATATCAGCACCGGCGAAGCGCTGGCGGATGTGGAATCGGTTAAGGCGGTCAGCGACGTGATCAGCCCGGTGACCGGCGTTGTATCCGCCGTCAACGAGGAGCTGGCCGACAGCCCGGAAAAGCTCAACGAGCAGCCCTATGAAGCATGGATCGCTAAGGTGCGTGACGTGACCGAGACCGAAGACCTACTCACGGCAGAGGAATACGAAGCTTTCGTCCAGTCGGAGGCATAGGAGATGGGCAACTATTTACCCTCTACCCCCGATGAGCGACAGGCGATGCTGGAAGCCATCGGGTACACGGAGTTCAGCCAGTTGTTTGCCGACGTGCCGGAATCCGTGCTGCTGACAGAACCCCTGGCCATCCCCAATGGTTTGTCCGAGCTGGAAGTGCTCAACAAAATGCAGTCCCTGGCCGACCAGAACACCGTGTACCAGCTGATTCTGCGCGGCGCAGGCGCGTATGACCACTACATCCCGGCCATCGTCTCATCGGTAACGTCCCGCGAGGAGTTCCAGACGGCGTACACGCCCTACCAGGCTGAGATCAGCCAGGGTGTGTTGCAATCCATCTTTGAGTACCAGACCATGATCTGTGAACTCACCGGCATGGATGTCAGCAACGCGTCGGTCTATGACGGCGCGTCTGCGGCGGCGGAAGCCGCGCTCATGTGCGTCGACCGCCGGCGGAAGAAGGTCGTTGTTGCGGGCAACGCGCACCCGGACGTGGTGGCGACCATCCGCACTTATTGCTGGGCGCGCGGCCTGCCCTTTGAGGTGGTTCCCGCCAGGGACGGACTGCTGGATGCGGACAGCGTGCGCACAGCATCGACGGACGCCGCCTGTGTGTATTTCCAGCAGCCCAACTTCCTTGGGCTGATCGAGGACGCGCCAACGATCGTGGAAGCCGCGCACACAGCAGGCGCCAAGGCCATCATGGGGGTGAACCCCATTGCGCTGGGCTTGCTCAAATCGCCGGGCGAGTGTGGCGCGGACATTGCAGTTGGTGAAGGGCAACCCTTGGGGCTGCCGCTGTCCTATGGCGGCCCATACCTGGGCTTCATGGCGTGCAAGAAGCAGATGATGCGCTCGCTGCCCGGCCGCATTGCTGGTGAAACCAAAGACAAGCAAGGGCGCCGCGCGTATGTGCTGACATTGCAGGCGCGCGAGCAGCACATCCGCCGGGAAAAAGCAGGCAGCAACCTGTGCACCAACCAGGCGCTGTGCGCCATGGCGGTGGCGGTGTACCTGGGGGCCATGGGATCCAAAGGCTTGGCGCAGGCCGCCCAGCTGAGCCACAACAATGCGCGGTACTTCGCGGATCAGCTCACAAACATACCGGGGTATGCCCTTGTTCATGATGCGCCCTTCTTCCACGAATTCCTTACAAGCAGCCCTATTTCGCCTGAAAAGTTGGAGCAAGCACTGGCGCAGAAAGGCATCCTTTCCGGGCTGCCGGTTGGCGAAAACATACTCTGGTGTGTTACGGAGAAAGCGACCCGGGCGCTGCTGGACCAGGCCATTTCGATCATCCGGGAGGTGCATGCGCAATGAAACTGATTTTTGAACGCGGCGGCAGCGGCCGCACCATGCAATACCTGCCGGAAGGAGATACCCCGAAGGCTGTACTGCCTGCGCATCTCCTGCGCCAGCAGCCTGCCCGGCTGCCCGAGGTGACCGAAATCGAGGTGGGGCGTCATTACGCGGAGCTGGCCAAACAGGTGTTTGGCGTGGTTTCGGGCTTCTACCCGCTGGGCTCCTGTACGATGAAATACAATCCCCGCATCAACGAGCGCGTGGCATCCCTGCCCGGCTTTGCTGCCATCCACCCGCTGCAGAAAGATGCGGAGGGCTGCCGTGGCGTGCTGGAGCTGGCGGAAAAGTTGCTGTGCGAGATCACCGGCATGGACGCCATGACTTTCCAGCCCTCAGCCGGCGCCCATGGCGAACTGCTGGGGCTCATGCTGATCAAGAAATATCATGAGCAGAACGGCGCCTTACACCGCAAAAAGATCATCATTCCGGACGCCGCGCACGGCACCAACCCCGCCAGCGCCTCTATGGCCGACTTTGACGTGATCAATGTGCCATCGGATGAAAACGGCTGTATGGACATGGACGCGTTTGAGAAAGTGCTGGGGGCTGACGTAGCCGGGCTGATGCTGACCAATCCGAATACACTGGGCTTGTTTGACCCCAATGTGCTGGCCATCACGGAAAAAGTGCATGCCTGCGGCGGACTGTGCTATTACGACGGCGCCAACCTGAACGCCATCATGGGGCACGTTCGCCCGGGCGACATGGGCTTTGATGTGGTCCACCTGAACCTGCACAAGACCTTTTCCACCCCGCATGGCGGCGGGGGACCCGGCAGCGGCCCGGTGGGCTGCAAGGAATTCCTGAAGGACTACATGCCCGGGAGTGCCCTGATGGGCAACCATCCGGACAGGAGCGTGGGCCAGGTGCGCGCGTTCCACGGCAATTTCGGCGTGGTTGTGCGGGCGCTGACCTATATCCTGACGCTGGGCGCGGATGGGATCAGGGAGGCCAGTCAAACGGCCGTGCTCAACGCCAACTATCTGATGCACAAGATCAAAGAGGATTTCCCTGTCGCCTACGACCATCCGTGCATGCATGAGTTCGTGCTTACGTTGGAGCAACTCAAGGCAGAAAACGGCGTATCGGCGATGGATGTGGCAAAGGGCTTGATTGATCACGGCATGCATCCGCCCACGATGTATTTCCCGCTGATCGTGCACGAAGCGCTGATGGTGGAGCCCACTGAAACCGAAAGCCGGGAGGCGCTGGATGAAGCGGCGAAGGCTTTCCACGCGGTACGGCTGCAGGCGGACAATGACCCCGAAAGCCTACACAACGCCCCGGTCAGCACGCCGATCGGTCGGCCGGATGACGTTGCCGCTGCGCGCGACCCGATCCTGCGGTACACTTTTCCGGAATAGTACTCTGCTTACAATACCCTAGACAAAAGCACGCCGCCCAGCTTCTCGTGCCGGGCGGCGTGCTTTTGCGTCTTCAGGCTTAGAAAATATACTCGTCCTTAAGTGATGGCGCGCTCTTCATCTCTTCCTGCTTTGCCCGATACTTTTCACTGGTGTTTCCCAGCACCGTATAGGACGCGATTTTGCTTTCCTCCACGCCGGGCTGATTGAAGGCGTCAATGTCCAGCAACTCGCCGGTGTACGCGGTGACCATCTCCAGGAAGTAGATCAGCTGGCCGATCGTATGGGCATTGACCTGGGGCAGCGTGATGGTCTGGCTCATGCGCCCGGCACGCAGCAGCGCGTACTGCGTCCCCTGGTACTCGGCTTCCAGCAACTCGTTTAGGGATTTGCCGCCCAGGAAAGCCACGTCGGGGAATTGCTCACACCCATGCGGGATCGGTTGCGTCACGCGGAAATCCCCCACTCTAAGAAAGGTGATCACCTTGTCATAGGGGCCTTCCGTGTACAGCTGCAGCTGGCTGTGCTGGTCAGTCACCCCCAGCGATTTGACCGGCGTCTGCCCGCAGTTGACCGCCATTCCCTTGCGGGTGACGTTCTTGCCCAGGCTCTCCGCCCACAGCTGGCAGAACCAGTCCGCCATATAGCGCAGGCTGTCCGCGTACGGCATCATGACGTGCACGTTGATGCCCATATCCTCCATCAACAGATGCTGCACGGCGGCCTGCAGCAACGCCGGGTTTTCCCACAGCGCGGAGGATTGGCAGCGCTCGTCCATCGCGGCGGCGCCCGCCAGCAGCTGCTGAATATCAATGCCACACACGGCGGCCGCCAGCAGCCCCACGGGGGACAGCTCGCTGAACCGCCCGCCCACCGAGGAAGGCACGAAGTAATGCTTGAATCCTTCCTCTTTGGCCAGCTTAATCAGGTTGCCCTTCTCCCGGTCGGTGGTGGCGATTACATGTTCCTGCCAGCCCATGCCGACCATTTTTTTGAGCAGGTCCGTGATGATCAGATACTGGCTCATCGTTTCGGCGGTGGCGCCGGATTTCGTGATGATGTTAAAGCAGGTTGTCCGCACATCGATGATGTCCAGCAGCGCCGCCATGCGCTCCGGATCGATGTTGTCCTCAACGTATAGGCGAGGCCCGGGGCGCTTCTCCCGGGGCAGTTCATTGTAGTGCAGATGGTTCAGCGCCTGCTGGACGGCGATCGGCCCCAGCGCGCTGCCGCCAATGCCCAGCACCACAAAGGTGTCAAAGCGCTTCCGTATACCAGCCGCCGTCTCAAGGATGTCGGCAACGATTTCATCCTGGTTGTAGGGCAACTCCGTCCAACCCAGCCAGCCCGTGCCCCGGTTCTTTTTGACGGCGTCAAACGCGCGCTGCGCCGCGGAGGCATACGGGTCCAGTTGCCAGCGGGCGATGCCATACCGTTCGCCCAGCATATCGGCCATCAGGTGGTTCATATCAATCCGGATGGGGGCGCCCGACGCCTCGGATTTCTTGCTCATGTTGGTCTCCTCCCCTGTGATTTCAGCCATAGTATAGCACTTAACCGCGACCCTTGTATCATTTGCCCACCTTGGGCTGTGATGCTATAATCCAGCCAGCAACACAGGGAGGCATACGATGGACAGGGTAAAGGCGATTATCCTTGCGGCGGGCAAAGGCTCCCGCCTGGCCAGCGAGGAGCAGGACATCCCCAAGGCGCTGCGCCTGGTCAACGGCAAGCCGCTGATCGAGTACGTGCTGGACGGCATTGACTTTGTGTCGCCGGAGGACATCACCGTGGTGGTGGGGGTATTGGGGCAGCAGGTCATCGACCACCTGCAGGGACGGTGCCGCTTTGCCTGGCAGCAGGAGCAGAAGGGAACGGCCCATGCGTTGCTCAGCGCGCGGGAGGAAGTGGCAGGGTTTTTCGGGCCTGTGCTCGCGCTTTATTGCGACATGCCGCTGCTCAGGCGCGCAACCTATCGCCACATGGTCAACGAGCACGTGCGCACCGGCGCGCACAACACGCTGCTGGCATCGGTCATGCATCCCATCCCGCCTTTCGGGCGGCTGATCTATGACGAACACGGCAAGCTCCAGGAAATTGTGGAACAGAGCGCCTGCACCGAGGAACAAAAGCGGATCGACCTGGTCAACGTGGGCGTGCAGGTGCTGCACGGCACGACCATGGTGGAGATGCTCGAGCGTGTGGACAACGACAATCCCAAGCGCGAATATTATCTGACCGGCATCGCGCGCGTGCTGTCGCGTGCCAACCTGCCCCAGCACGTGGTCAAACTCCCCGACAGCCCGGAGTTCTGGGGCGTCAACACCCAGGAGGACCTGGACCGCGTGGAGGCGTACATGCGCCAGCATCCGTCCGCTTGACAGATGGGCTTCGGGTTTCTACAATGACCGCACCGGCAATGAAGGGAAGAGGCCGCTGGCAACGACCGAAGAGAAAGGGACCTTGGCTGTAAGTCCCTGTCGGAGCCCCGGCGAGACACCCCGGAGCCGTCCTTTTGAAGGCGCCAGGCTGCGTTACCGCCCTTGAGCGGCACATTGTGCAAGCTGGGTGGCACCGCGAAGCGATTCGTCCCATGCAAGTATGCATGGGTTTTTTGTAAGGAGGGACAATGAGCATCCAAGCCCCCAAAGGGACCAAGGATATGCTGCCAAAGGAGAGCTACCGTTGGCATTATGTCGAACACCATCTGCGCCAGGCGGCCGAGATGGCCGGGTACAGGGAAATCCGTACGCCGGTGTTTGAGCATACGGAGCTGTTCCTGCGCGGCGTGGGCGACACGACCGATATCGTACAGAAGGAGATGTATACCTTCCTGGACAAGGGCGAACGCTCCATCACGCTCAAGCCCGAAGGAACGGCGGGCGCGGTGCGCGCCTTCATCGAGGGAAGGCTGTATGCCGACCCGCTGCCCATCAAGATGTACTATCTCAACGCACCCATTTTCCGGTATGAAAACCCCCAGTCCGGGCGTTTGCGCGAGCACCACCAGTTTGGCATGGAATGCTTTGGCGCCAAGGAACCAACTGTGGATGCCGAGCTGATCGCCACGCTGATGCGCGCGCTGGGAACGATCGGCCTGGATGATCTGCTGGTGCGCATCAATTCCATCGGCTGCCCGGTGTGCCGACCGGCTTACCACGACGCGCTGCGCGCGTTCCTGGGGGAGCGGATCAACGACCTGTGCTCGACCTGTCAGGGGCGCTTTACCCGCAACCCGCTGCGCGTGCTGGACTGCAAGGAAGCCAAATGCCAGCACGCTGTGGTGTGCGCACCGCACATGCTGGACATGCTCTGCGAGGAATGCAGCACGCATTTTGAGGGCTTGCAAGGATTGTTAAAGGCGCTGGGTATTCCGTTCAAGATCGACCCGCGCATTGTGCGGGGGCTGGACTATTACACCCGCACCGTATTTGAGATCACCATGCAGGGCGCCCGGGAAGGGCTGGCGCTGTGCGGCGGCGGCCGATATGACGGCCTGGTCAAGCAGATCGGTGGCCCGGATACGCCGGGCGTGGGCTTTGGCATCGGCACCGAGCGGATTTTAATGGAGCTGGATCACCGGGGCATCAGCATCCCGGAACCCACGCTGTGCGATGTGTTTGCCATGCATGTGGATCCCGACAGCGTTGCCGACACGTTTGCATTGGCCTACCAGCTGCGCGATTCGGGCATCAAAGCCGAGTGCGACCACGCGGGCAGGTCTCTGAAAGCCCAGTTCCGATATGCGGACAAGATCGGCGCGCGCTGGGTGGTGCTG
>JAGVSV010000089.1 GCA_019137115.1 Bacillota bacterium | reverse complement strand
GCCCAGCAGGGCGGCTACACCTGGTATTACGTGCTGGCGCAGCCGGGCTACGGTTACATCCGCTCGGACATGGTGCAGCTGACCGACCAATCCGGCGAGCAGCCCACCGTGACGGCCGCGCCCACCGCAGCACCTGAACAGCCGGGCACCGGCGCCTACGGCTACCTGATGACCACGCTGGACGGCGTCAACCTGCGCAAGACCGCCTCCAGCACCGCGGGCATATTGGGCCGCGTCAACAAGCAAACCGTACTGCCCCTGACCGGCCCCATCGTATCGGCCGGCAGCTACAACTGGTACCCCGTGTTTGTCAACGGACAGGCTGGTTTCCTGCGCGGGGACTGCGTGCGCATGCTCAGCGCTGCCGAAGTATTGGCCTGGCAGAATGGCACCACGCCGCCGATCAAGCCCGTCACGCCGGAGGAGCCAGCTTCCACCGGCCACGTGATGACCACCGAAACCAGCGTCAACCTGCGCGCCTCGCCCAGCCTGGACGCCAAGCAGGTCGTGCAGCTGCCGTTCAAGGGCACCGTGCTGCCGTATGTGACCAGCGTCACCTCCGGCGGACGGCTGTGGTACCAGGTCACCTACATGAACCAGCCTGCGTATGTGCTGGCCGCCTGGGTGCGCATCATGACCGCGCAGGAATACCAGGAATATCTGAACAACCTGCCGCCGCCCACCGCCAGCCCGGCCCCCACCGCCACGCCGCGCCCCGAGGACATGAGCACATTGGCGCTGACCGTGATGGACCGCGTGCTGGTGCGCGCGTCGGCTTCCTCCACCGCCAAAACCCTGACCATCCTGTACCGCAAGGACGCCACGGCGCGCCTGCTGGGCCCCACGGCCACCGCGGACAACTACCGCTGGTATCAGGTCAACGCCGGGGGTGTGAACGGCTGGATCCGCGCGGACATGCTGCGCATCCTGACCAAGGACGAGGCCGCCAAGCTGGAAGGCTCCGGCGACCCGGACGCCCCGGATGAGGCCAGCTACCCCACCCTGCGCCTGGGCAGCACGGGCACCGAGGTCACCCGCCTGCAAACGGAATTGTCACGGCTGGGCTTCCTGCCCGCCACCGGCATCACCGGCAACTACACCTCTGACACCGTGGACGCCGTCAAGTCCTACCAGCGCTCGGCCGGTGGGCTGATTGTGGACGGCGTGGCCGGTGCCAGCACCCAGCACAAGCTGTACAACACCGTGCCTGAGGGCACCTACACGCCCGGCGCGGGCGGCAGCACCGTCGACCCCGTGATCTACCCGGTGGAACTGGTGGACTGGAACACCGGCGAGGTGGAACGCGTCTGGGGACGCGGCGAAACCGCGATCGTCACCGACGTCAAAACCCGCATCTCCTTCCAGGTCCGGCGCTGGGCCGGTGGCGCGCACATTGACGGCGAGCCATTGACCGCCGCTGACACCGCCGCCCTGTCCAAGATCTATGGCGTGCGCAACGCCCAGGAAATCCTGGAAAAGAACCTCTACGAGCGCCGCCCGCTGTGGGTCACCATCCACGGACGCACGTTTGCGGCCAGCCTGTATGGCGTGCCGCACAACTACCCGGACGGCGACACCATCCGCGACAATGACTTCTCCGGCCAGCTGTGCGTGCACTTCTACAACAGCCGCGTGCACCGCACGGACACGGTTGACGCGGCGCACATGAAGGCGGTGCAGTACGCGTACGACAATGCGCCCAGCAAGAAATAATCAAACAGACATCCTGATCATCGGCGGCGGGGCTTCGGGCCTCGCCGCCGCCTGCATCTGCGCGGACAGGGGCGCGGATACCCTGATCCTGGAAAAACAGGCCCGCGTGGGGCGCAAGATCCTGTCCACCGGCAACGGCCGCTGCAACCTGATGCCGGCGGGGGAGCCGGTGTTTTTCGGCGACGCCGCGTTCGCCCACGCCGTGCTGTCGCGCGTCACCTCCGAACAGGTGCGCACGTTTTTCACGTCCCTGGGGCTGACCATGCGGGAGGACGAGGGCCGCGTGTACCCGGCCAGCGGGCAGGCGGCCGCCGTGCTGGACGTGCTGCGCCTGAAAATCGACAACGCGCCCCATGTGCGTGTGGTGACCAATGCCCCTGTGGTTGCGCTCGATCCCGTTGCCGACGGCTGGCGTGCCCGCACCAAAGAGGGCGAGGCATACCACGCGCGCCGCGTGATCCTGGCCGGCGGCGGCAGCGCCGCGCCCAAGCTGGGCGGCGGAGAGGACATGTACACGCTGGCGCAATCGCTGGGCCACACGCTGATCCCCACGCGCCCGGCCTTAAGCCAGCTGGAAACCGACACCGCGCCCATCCGGGGCTTAAGCGGCCTGCGCGTGCCTGCCATACTGACGCTGCTGTCGGGCGAAACCCCCGTGGATGCCGCAAGCGGCGAATTGCTGTTCACCGACTACGGCGTCAGCGGCGTGTGCGTGATGCAGCTGTCCCGCGCCGCCGGTGACCTGCTTGCGGCAGGGCGGGACGCGTCGCTGTCCATTGACTTTTCACCGCTGCTGGGGCTTGCGCCCATCCGGTATGAGCGTGTCGCGCCCGGGAAACCGGGCCAGAACGTGCCCGCCTGTGAGGCATTGCTGCGGGATCGCGCCGAACGCCTGCCGCCCGGCAATCTGCTGACCGGCATGCTGCCGCGCCTGCTGGCCGAACGCCTGGGCAACCTGCCCATCCCGGCGCTTGCCCGTGCGCTGACTGATTACCGCCTGCCCGTGCGCGCGGTGCGCGGCTTTGCCCACGCGCAGGTTACGGCCGGCGGCATCGCCACCCACGAGATCGACCCGGACACCATGATGTCCCGCCTGCACGGCGGGCTGTACATGGCAGGCGAGCTGCTGGACGTGGACGGCGACTGCGGCGGGCACAACCTGCTGTTCGCCTGGGCCAGCGGCATGCTGGCCTCGCAAAGCGCCTGCGGTTCATCCCGTCAGCCGCCGCCCGGCGCCCAAAGCCCCAAAAAAGTTACATAAAGCCGCGAAACGATTGACGAAGCCTGCCCAACTGGGTATGATACGGGGTAGCAGGCGCGAATTTTACGGTTGCGCGCCGGGAACCAGTATAAGGGGAGGGTTACCTTACCATGAAGAAGTCCACCAGTATTGTGCTTGCGGTGCTGCTTGTCGCAGCGTTGGTCGCAGGCGGCGTTTTCCTGTCGCAAAAGGGCGACCTGCAAAAGAAGGTCGATGAACTCAGCGCACAGGTGACTACGCTGACCGGCGAACTGGACACCGCCAAGAAGGACGCCGCAGCCGCCGCTGAGGAAGCCGCGGCGCTCAAGCAGCAGGCCGAAGAGATTGCCGCCGCCAAGGCGCAGGAAGCCGCGGATGCCGCCGCTGCCGAAGCCGCTGCCGCGCAGGCAGAGGCTGATGCTGCCGCTGCCGCTGCCGCGCAAGCCGCCGCCGAAGCCGAGAAGGCAGCCGCCACCGACACCCCGGTGGATACCACCGCAACGGCGGAAGTAACGGCAGAGCCCACGCAGGAAGCCAAGGCCGAAGAGACCGCCGCGCCCACCGAGGAAGCCAAGGCGGAGGAGACCGCAGCGCCCGCCGAGGAGGCCAAGGCGGAGGAGACCGCAGCGCCCGCCGAGAAGGCCGCTGAGGACAAGCCGGCCGAGGGCTACGAGATCGCGATGATCACCGACATTGGCACGATCAATGACAAGTCCTTCAACCAGGGCACCTGGGAAGGCATCGTGGCCTATGCCGAGAAGAACAACAAGACCCACAACTACTACCAGCCCATGGCAAAGACCACCGAAGCGTATCTTGAGAAGATTGAGGAAGCCGTCAACGCGGGCGCCAAGATCATCGTCACCCCCGGCTTCCTGTTCGAGCCGGCCATCTACCTGGCGCAGGACATGTACCCCGAGGTACATTTCGTGCTGATTGACGGCAACCCCAATGATGGCGATTTCTCCAAGGCTGAAGGGCCCACCTACCGCACGGAAAAGAACGTCGTGGGCATCGTATACGCTGAGGAGCAGGCAGGTTTCCTGGCAGGCTACGCTGCCGTCAAGGACGGATACACCAAGCTGGGCTTCATGGGCGGCATGGCGGTTCCGGCGGTCATCCGCTTTGGCTACGGCTTTGTGCAGGGCATCGAGTATGCCGCCAAGGAAATGGACATCAAGGACCTGACGGTCAACTACCACTACACCGGTGACTTCAAGGCCACACCTGAGGTGCAAAGCCTGGCGGCCTCGTGGTTTGCCGATGGCAACGAAGTGATCTTTGCCTGCGGCGGCGCGGTGGGCGACAGCGTGATGGCTGCTGCCAAGGCTGCCGATGCCAAGGTGATCGGCGTGGACGTCGACCAGTCGCCGGAGAGCGAGACGGTCATTACCTCGGCCATGAAGGGCCTGGCGGAGTCCGTGGAGCAGACGCTGGATGCCTTCTATGCGGGCAAGTTCCCCGGCGGCGAAATGCAGAACAAGGATGCAGCCGTGGCCGGTGTGTCCCTGCCGATGGACACCAGCAAGTTCAAGACCTTTTCGCAGGCGGATTATGACGCCATCTTTGCCAAGCTGGTGGACGGCGAAGTGAAGCTGCTCAATGACAGCGACGTGAAGAGCGTCACCGAAATCCCCGTCACCGCGGTGACCGTGACCGAAATCAAGTAACGTTCATTACCAGAGGCTGCCCACTGCGGGCGGCCTCTTTTTTTACCCTGGCGGCGCCGGTTAAGGTGCAGACTCCCGGGAGGCATAACGATGATCTGTGACGATTGGGCGATGACCAAAAAACGCTTTGACGCGTGGTGGGCCAATTCCTGCATCGACCGGCCGATGCTGCGCGTCGTGGCGCGGCGGGACAAGCCGTTGGGCAGTCCGAAACCGGTTGCCCCGCCGGCCACGGATGAAGCGCTGCATCTGGACGCAGACCGCCTCATCAGGGAAGCGAAAAACCGGCTGCTGACCCACCGCTACATGGCCGAGGCGTACCCGAACCTGGACCTCAACATCGGGCCGGGCAGCCTGGCCGTGTATCTGGGCAGCGAGCCGGTCTTTCGTCCGGACACGGTTTGGTTCACCGAATGCCTGGACATTGCTGAAGCCTTTGAGGCCATCTTTGATCCCCAAAATCCATGGTTTGTCCGTCATTTGGACTTGCTCTCCCAGGCACAAGCCGCGTCTGACGGTCAATATCTGGTCAACATCCCCGACATCATTGAAAACATCGACATATACGCAGCGATGCGCGGGCCGCAGAACACCTGCTACGATCTGATCGATGAACCGGACGCGGTGCAGCGCGCCATCCAGCAGATCGACGACGCGTACTTCCCCTGCTACGACCGCTTCCGGGACGCCCTGATATCGGAGGACGGCGTGACCGGCTATACCGCGTTCAACGTGCTGGGCACCGGTCGCGTGGCCAAGATCCAGTGCGATTTTTCGGCGCTCATGTCGCCTGATCAGTTCCGCAAGTTCGTTCTGCCCTCGCTGCGCAAGCAGTGCAAAATACTGGATCACTCGGTGTACCACCTGGACGGCCCGGACGCGATCAAACACCTGGACGCGCTGATGGAAATTGACGAACTGCAGGCGCTGCAATGGACATGCGGCGCCGGGCAGCCGGATTCCGCATCGCCCCGCTGGTACCCGATCTATGACCGGGTCAAGGCCGCGGGCAAAGCGCTGCACCTGACCATCTTTGAGGGGGACTTTGACCATTGGATTCGCTCCTGCGATACGCTGGTGGAGCGTTACGGCGTGGACGGAATGTATTTCCAGTTGCCTGTCATGACGGAAGCGGAAGCGAATGAGTTCATCGAGTACGCCGATCGGCATTGGCGCCGCACCCATGCATAAAGCAGCTGAATGGATCGCGGGCGTACACATTTGATGTCAGGCTTTCGGTGTACAGCAGCGCGTGCAACCCCGCGTGCTCCATGGGCTTAGCGCGGAAAATCTAAGTTGCGTTCAACCTGACAATGGAGTACGATAGACGCATGAACGAATACATTATCGAGATGGTGGGCATCACCAAGGATTTCCCTGGCATTCGCGCCAATGACAACATCACCCTGCGCCTGAAGCGCGGGGAGATTCACGCGCTGCTGGGCGAAAATGGCGCAGGCAAAAGCACGCTGATGAGCATCCTGTTTGGCCTGTACCGCCCGGATGCGGGCCAGATCCTCAAGGATGGCCGACCCGTGGAGGTGCGCGACCCCAACGATGCCAACGCCCTGGGCATCGGCATGGTGCACCAGCACTTCAAGCTGGTGCATAATTTTACCGCGCTCGAAAACATCGTGCTGGGCGTGGAAACCACGCGCAACGGCGCGCTGCGCATGGACCAGGCGCGCACCCAGGTGATGGCGCTGTCCGAAAAGTACGGCCTGATGATCGACCCGGATGCGCAAATCCAGGACATCACCGTGGGCATGCAGCAGCGGGTGGAAATCCTCAAGATGCTCTACCGCGAAAATGAGATCCTCATCTTTGACGAGCCCACGGCAGTGCTGACGCCGCAGGAAATCGACGAGTTGATGGACATCATGCGCGGGCTGGCCCATGAGGGCAAGAGCATCCTGTTCATCAACCACAAGCTGGCGGAGATCAAGCAGGTTGCCGACCGCTGCACGGTGCTGCGCAAAGGCGTGCTGGTGGGCACGGTGGACGTGGCCGACACCAGCGTGGAGGACATGGCGGAGATGATGGTGGGCCGCAAGATCAGCTTTGGAATCGACAAGCAGGCGGCCGATCCGGGCGATGTCGTGCTGTCGGTCAAGGGCCTGAGCGTAGCCGGCCGGCACGACAAGAGGGCGGTCAGCGATGTGTCCTTTGATGTCAGGCGCGGCGAGATCGTGTGCATCGCGGGCATCGACGGCAACGGGCAGAGCGAGCTGGTCTACGCGCTGACCGGCCTGATGCCGGTGGAAAGCGGACAGATCACCCTCAACGGCGCGGACATCACGCATGCACTGATCCGCAAACGCAACGACGCGGGTCTGTCCCATATCCCGGAGGATCGGCACCGCTACGGTCTGGTATTGGACTATGATTTGCAGCAGAACCTGGTGCTCAAAAAGTACCACCATGAAGAGATGCAGCACCGAAGCTTTATTCGCGTTGGATCGGTGCGCGCGCACGCCGAGCGGTTGATCCGGCAGTTTGACATCCGCTCTGCCCAGGGGCCGGACACCATCGTGCGCAGCATGTCCGGCGGCAACCAGCAAAAGGCCATCGTAGCCCGTGAGATCGACACCGACCCGGAGGCGTTGATCGCTGTGCAGCCCACGCGCGGGCTGGACGTGGGCGCTATGATCTACGTGCATGAGCAGTTGGTGCGCGTGCGCGACCAGGGCAAAGCCATTCTGCTGATCTCGCTGGAACTGGACGAGGTGTTCCAGCTGGCGGACCGCATTCTGGTCATCTATGAGGGCCGCATTGTGGCAGAGCTGGACGGCAAGCAGGCGACCGCACAGGAGCTGGGGCTGTACATGGCGGGCAGCAGGAAGGAAACGGCATGATCGAAAGAGTTCGAAAAAGCCTGTCCAGCGCGTCTGCCTCGCTGATCGCCATTTTGGCGGGCCTCCTGGCCGGGTTTGTGATCCTCCTGGCCAGCAATCCAAGCAGCGCACTGGCCGGGCTGGCCACGGTGCTCAAGGGCGGCTGGAACGGCGGCATCAAAGGCGTGGGCCAGATGTTGTACTATGCCACGCCCATCATTATGACCGGGCTGTCGGTGGGCTTCGCGTTCAAGACGGGCATGTTCAACATCGGGGCTTCCGGGCAGCTGATGGTGGGCGGGCTGATCTCCATCTATGTGGGCGCTACCTGGACGTTTTTGCCCGGCCACCTGCACTGGATCGTAGCGCTGCTGATGGGGATGCTGGGCGGTATGTGCTGGGGCATGATCGTGGGCATCTTTAAGGCGCTGCTCAACGTCAACGAGGTCATCACCGCCATCATGCTCAACTACATTGGCATGTATGGCGTCAACTATGTGATCAAAAACTCCCACCTGTACAACCAGCTGCGCAACCACACGGTGGATGTGGCGGCCAGCGCCGTGATCCCCAAGGCGGGGCTGGACAACATCTTCTACATGATGAAGGGGGTATACAAGGACGCTTCCTCGGTCAACGCGGGCATTCTGATTGCCATTTTGTGCGCTGTGTTGATCTACATTTTGCTGTCCAAGACTACGTTTGGATATGAGCTCAAGGCTTGCGGCTTCAACCGCGATGCCAGCCGCTATGCCGGCATCAGCGAGAAGAAGGCCATCATCACCTCTATGGCAATCGCTGGCGCGCTGTCCGGCATCGCGGGCGCATTGATGTATCTGGCGCCGTCCAGCGGCATGCACATCGATGTGGAGGAAATCCTGGCCCCGCAGGGCTTCAACGGCATCGCCGTGGCGTTGCTGGGCTTGTCCAACCCCATCGGCATCATCTTTTCCGGCCTGTTTGTGGCGCATATTTCGGTCGGCGGCAGCTATTTGCAGTCGCTCAAGTACATGAAAGAGGTCGTGGACATCATCATCGGCCTCATCATCTACTTTAGCGCCTTTTCTCTGCTGGTGCGCGATGTGATGAAGCGCATCGCGGGCAAGCGCAGGGCCGCCCAGGTGGTTCAAGTGCACAGGGAAGGCATCCCGCCGGTAGAAGTCATACCAGATGGTGCTGCACCGGATGCAGCGCCACGGGACGATACCGGGCAAAAGGAGGCGCAGCCATGATGGACACCATCTATTTCCTGGTTCAGCAGATGATGTTTTTCTCCATCCCGCTGCTGATCGTGGCGCTGGGCGGCATGTTCTCCGAGCGCAGCGGGGTCATCAACATCGCGCTGGAGGGCATTATGGTCGCCGGGGCGTTCTGCTCCATTCTGTTCATCAACGGCATGGAGAGCCGGATGAGCGGGCAGCTTTTGCTGTTGCTGGCCATCGTGGTGGCGGTGGTTGCCGGCATGGCGTTCTCGCTGCTACACGCCTATGCGGCCATTTCCCTGCGCTCCGACCAGACCATCTCCGGCACTGCGCTGAACATGATCGCCCCCGCCGCCGCCATCTACCTGGCGCGGATGATCCAGCCCAACGGCGTGCAGCAGGTCCAGTTCCTCAACACCTTCCGCATTGAGAAGGTGCCCCTACTGGGCGATATCCCGGTGCTGGGCCCGCTGCTGTTCCAGAACTGTTATATTACCACCTACATCGGCTTCCTGATCTTGATCGTTTCTGCCTTTGTGCTGTACAAGACCAGGTTTGGCCTGCGTTTGCGTGCGTGCGGGGAACATCCTCAGGCGGCGGACAGCGTGGGCATCAATGTGTACCGGATGCGCTATGCGGGCGTGCTGATTTCGGGTGCCCTGGCCGGCTTGGGCGGCCTGGTGTATGTGATCCCCACCTCCACCAACTTCAACGCCACGGTGTCCGGCTATGGCTTCCTGGCACTGGCGGTGCTGATCTTTGGGCAGTGGAAGCCGCGGCGCATCTTTCTGGCCGCGTTCTTCTTCGGCCTGATGAAGACCATCGCGTCCGCGTACTCCGGCATCTCATTCCTGCAAAATCTGGGCATTCCCAGCGACATCTATAAAATGGTGCCCTTCATCGCCACGCTGGTGGTGCTGGCGTTCTCCAGCAAGCGCAGCCAGGCGCCACGGGCGGCTGGCGTGCCGTACGACAAGGGGGCGCGGTAGGCGGATCGCCAGGTGGCGTTTTTCCGCCGGATGAGTTGGGCTTCCCGATTGACAGGAATATATATCCACTGATATGCCCGCGCAAGCCATCGCTGCGTGGGTGATCTTTATTTTCCCATGTGAAGGTATTGACAATATGATGTGAGAAGCCTACCATGCTACCAGAGGCCGCCGCGAGGCGGTCATCAATCGAAGGAAGGCGAATGACAGATGAGGAAATGGACAAGCATGCTGGTGGCCCTTGTGATGCTGCTGTCGGTGGGGCTCATGCCCGCCCTGGCGGCAGACTATCAGCCAGGCACCTATGAGGCAAAAGCGCAGGGCGCGATGGGCGAGATCACGGTATCGGTCACCTTTACGGCCGACGCGATCACCGAAGTCAAGGTCGGCGATCACAAGGAGACAGAGGGGATCGCGACCACCCCGATCGAGCGCATCCCGCAGGCCATCGTGGACGGCCAGACGCTGGCGGTGGACACCGTAGGAGGCGCCACGCTGACCAGCCAGGCCATCCTGGACGCGGTGGCGGATTGCGTAAAGCAGGCCGGCGGCGACCCTGAGGCGCTGAAGGCCGCGCCCGCGCAGGACGCGGACAAGGCGGACAAAACGCAGGAAACGCTGGAGACAGACGTGCTGGTGGTGGGCGGCGGCATCGCAGGCCTGTCGGCTGCCATGTCGGCAGCCGATCAGGGCGCCAAGGTGCTGCTGATCGACAAAATGCCCGCGCTGGGCGGCACCACCACGCTGGCGGGCGGGTTTCTGGTCGTGGTGGACAGCAAGCTGTTTGACGGTACCGACACCGACGACAGCCTGGACGCCATGCTCAAATGGTGGGACTATGTGATGGACTACAACAGCACCGGCTCCTCCACATACCCGGATCGGGACAAGCTGATCAATGTGCTGAAGGACACGGGTAAGACGGTGGACTACCTGGTCGAAAACGGCGTGGTGTTTGAGCCGTTCACCGGTTTTGGCCCCTATGCGTGCGCGGCGGCCGACGGCCGTGGGCCCGGCCTGGTGCAGGCCATGCAGGAAGTGTGCGAAAAGAAGGGCGTCCAGGTGATGCTGGAGTGCAAGGCCACGGCGCTGATCGTAGAAGACGGCGTTGTCGTGGGTGTGAACGCGGAAACCAGGGACAGCGATTTGACCATCACGGCGGACAGCGTGGTGCTGGCCACTGGCGGCCTCTCCCAGAACCCCGAGATGGTGGCGCAATATTCGCCCGGTCTGACGTACGCCGTGTCCAACGCGGCCGTCAGCAACACCGGCGATGGCATCCGCATGGCGCTGGATGCGGGCGCCGTGATGTATGAGGACAGCTGGGGTGCGCTTAACGGCACTGCCCTCGCCGAAAGCTATACCAAGGCCGTCAGCGGCGCAGCCGACCTGTCCATCCCCGCGCACCTGAGCGTCAATGCGCTGGGCAAGCGCTATGCCGATGAAGATGCGGAGTTCCGCGCGGCGCTGTGCTATGACATGCTGATGGATGGCAACGCGCCGTTCTACAGCGTCTTTGACGCCTCGGACGATAAGCTGGTGCCCGCGCTGGAGGAAGGCATCGCGCTGGGCGAAGTGCTCAAGGGCGACAGCATCGAAGCGCTGGCCGAGGCAATCGGCGCCGACGCCGCCGTGCTGACCGAAACCGTCGCGCGGTACAACGCGCTGTGCGACAAGGGTATTGACGAGGACTTTGGCAAGAACCCCGAACTGATGACGAAGCTTTCCGAAAGCGGACCCTATTACGCCGTCAAGTTCTATCCCACCCTGTTCGGCTCCGCCTCCGGCGTAGTGACGGATAACCAGGGACGCGTGCTGAACGCGCAGGGCGCGCCGATTGTGGGCCTGTACGCGGCAGGTGAGATGTCCAACCGGCCGTTCTACGACCAGAACTACGTGCTGGCGGCTTCCCTGGGCCTGTACTCCACCATGGGCATGCGCGCAGGCGCGGCCGCGGTGACGGACAAGGCGCAGTAAAACCCGCCAGGTTGCGCGGGCCTGACTGCACGGGCCGCGCAGGTTTTGACTGCGATGTGCAGCTTTACTTCCCACGCCCCGCGCATGCGGGGCGTGCTTGATGACAGCCGTAACGGGCTCCGGCAATGGCCCCTTTTCCATTGCGGCATGGATGCAGGAGCAGAACAGTTGACCGCCTGAAAACATGCTATACTCTTTTCGGGAACCGCAATCGAACAACATGCTTGTCCGGTTGCGGCGGAACCCTGGCGCATGGAAACCGTGTTGATACAACAAACAGGAGGTTGCCAGCATGAAAAAGAGATGGATGGCGTTGATGACGGCGCTGCTGTTGGCTTTGTCCGGACTGCCGGTGGCGGCAGCATCGGATACGCCCAAGGAAGTGCAGATGTCTACATACACCTGGAACCACATACGGATCGATGTGCCCGCGGCGTGGACGACCCGGGAGGTGCCGGATGTTGCCTTCAAGTATTTCTATGTGCATCCCACCAACCCGCGCAAAGGCATGCTGATGCTGATGGAACATGACCTATCTGGGGTGGGCGTTACCGAAGACAACTTTGCCGAGTCAGCGGAGCAGCACATCGCGGACATCGCGGACGGCCTGGAGTGCAACAACTACACGTATGAGGAAACGACCGTTGAGGATCGCCCGGCTTACCTCCTTTTCTGCGACGCGTCCGGGCCGACCAGGCTCCCCTCCAGCAGCATTCTGTATATGCGGGACAGCTGGCTGTTGGTCATCAGTTATATCAGCGATGTCAACCCGGACTTCAACACTGCGTCGCTGCTGAAACTCAAGGACAGCATTCACTATGTGGGGGACAGCGAACCCTGACGCGCCCGGCCTGACACAACCGGGATCGTAACCGCCCGCCGGCATCGCCGGCATGAAGGGTGGACGCTGTATTTTGCAGCCCGACCGAGAGGAGTATACAGACGAAATCCATGAAAAAGCCGCTTTTGTGGCTGACGATTCTGCTGACGCTGGCTATGGCATTGCCCGCCCTGGCCGCTGACAAGCCCACCCGCGCTGGCATCCGAGACGAGGCGTATGCCTACATCCGCGCGGACCAGGCGTATTTTATCACGGGCCGCCCGGTAACTTTTACCGTGGTGCTGCCAGAGCAGCCGCAGGGCTACACCTATGAGTACACGCTGTACTACACGCCCGACCGGGTCACGCAGAACCTGTACGAGGGCATCGAGCAGAAAAAGGAATCCTTTGAGACCACCTTTTCGCACACCCCGGCCAACGAAGGGCAGTATTTCCTGGAGATCACCATCTACGACGCGGACTACAAAAGCGTGCGGCTGCAAAC
>JAGVSV010000079.1 GCA_019137115.1 Bacillota bacterium | reverse complement strand
TCCGGTGCCCGATGCAAAAGCTCCAGAGTCAGCGGCGTGCCGCGCCGTGCATCTGCGCGTGATGGAGCGGAAGGGACAGCGGCAGCTTTGCCCGGACGAGCCCCTGCCTGGTTGTTTGCACTGACTTGGGCTTTTCGCGCCCTTACAGCAACATCACATTCTTTTTCGCCAGATTATCCAGACATTCCTTCAGATACTCGGCGTGATGCTCCGGGTAGATGGGATGAGCCAGCGGAATTTCCACCAGATTTTCGTGGGGACTCATCCCTTTCCCCCGATGGTTTTTATCCAGCCACTCCACAGAGGGCTTGTAGCCTCTGCGCACCATCTCGGCCATCACCAGAACATGGTATTGATAGAGCTTGTACGGGGAGTGAGAAAACACATAGTTGACGGTGGCGTGTCTTCTGTTCCAGCCCTTTCCCCGCAGGGCGCAGCATTCCCGGTGCTGCCCGAGCAACTGCTGGCGGGGCGCAGGGTGAGGCACCTCCTCACCCCTGGCTGCTCACCGTGTGCTTGACGCGGTCATGCTCCTCGGCGCGCTTGGCGTTGTTGAAGCGGTCGGTGGTGCCCACCAGATAGCCGGTGATGCGGCGGATGCGCTCAAAGTGGTGCTCCTCCTCGGCGCGGCCGCACTGGGGGCACCGGTCGCCGATGATGCCGTTGAAGCCGCACACCGGGTCGCGGTCGATCGGGTGGTTGATGCTGCCATAGCCCACGCCGCAGTCGTGCATGTGGCGCACAAGCTTCTCAAACGCCTCCAGGTTGTTCACCGGGTCGCCGTCCATCTCCACATAGGTGATGTGTCCGGCGTTGGTCAGCGCGTGGTAGGGGCCTTCCAGCGCGATCTTGTCAAAGGCGCTGATCGGGAAATACACGGGGATGTGGAACGAATTGGTGTAATAATCGCGGTCCGTCACGCCGGGGATGATGCCATAGCGCTCCTTATCCAGGCGCACGAACCGGCCGGACAGGCCCTCGGCGGGGGTGGCGATCAGGGTGTAGTTCATGTGGGTTTCGGCGGTCTTGCGGTCGGTGAAGTCGCGCATGAAGCCCACGATTTCCAGGCCCAGGTTCTGGCTTTCCTCGCTCTGCCCGTGGTGCTTGCCGCGCAGGGCGACCAGCGCCTCCGCCAGGCCGATAAAGCCGAAGGTGAGCGTGCCGTGCTTGAGCACCTCGCGCACCTCGTCTTCCCACTTCAGCTTGTCGGAATCTATCCACACGCCCTGGCCCATCAGGAACGGGAAGTTGTAGACCTTTTTGCGCGCGATGATCTCAAAGCGCTCGTTCAATTGGTCGTACACCAGGTCCAGAATCCGCTCCAGCTCCTCAAAGAACCTCTCCACATTGCCGTGCGCCTCAATGGCGATGCGCGGCAGGTTGATGCTGGTGTAGGACAAATTGCCGCGCTGCGGGGCCACCTCGCGATCCGGGTCGTGGGCGTTGGCCATCACACGGGTGCGGCAGCCCATGTAGCTCACCTCGGTTTCGGGGTGGCCGGGCTTGTAGTACTTGAGGTTGTACGGCGCGTCAATGAACGAGAAATTGGGGAACAAACGCTTGGCGCTGGTGCGGATGGCCAGGCGGAACAGGTCATAGTTGGGGTCGCCGGGGTTGTAGTTGACGCCTTCCTTGACCCGGAATATCTGGATAGGGAAGATCGGCGTCTCGCCCCGGCCCAGCCCGGCCTCGGTGGCCAGCAGCAGCTGCTCCATCACCAGGCGGCCCTCGGGCGACGTGTCGGTGCCGTAGTTGATGCTGGAGAACGGCACCTGCGCGCCGGCGCGGCTGTTCATGGTGTTCAGGTTGTGCACCAGCGCTTCCATGGCCTGGAAGGTGGTCTTGATGATCTCCCGGTCGGAGAAGTGCCGTGCCAGCCTGATCAGCCGGGCGGTGTCCGCCTCCGGGATGCGCTTGGCCAGCGCCTTGGTCAGCGCCTCGTGGAAGGCCGGGTCATCCGCCATGGCGGGCACCAGGCCGGTGGCTTCCTTGACCTCGTCCAGGATTTCCCGGGCAGGCGGCATGCCGTCCTCAAAGTCGTGGTCGGCTTCCAGCAGCCGCGCCACATTGTCGCGGAAGCGCTTGATGTACGTTTTGCGCACGCCGGGCGCCATGCCATAGTCAAAGTTGACGATGCTCTGCCCGCCGTGCTGGTCGTTCTGGTTGGCCTGGATGGCGATGCACGCCAGCGCCGAATAGCTGCTGATGTCCATCGGCTCCCTCAGCACGCCGTGGCCGGTGGAAAAGCCGTCCTTGAACAGCTCCAGCAGGTCAATCTGGCAGCAGGTGGTGGTCAGCGTCAAAAAATCCAGGTCGTGGATGTGGATGTTGCCGGCCCGGTGCGCCTCGGCGTGCTTGGGGTTCAACACATAGATGTCATAAAACTGCTTGGCGCCCTCGGAGCCGAACTTGAGCATCGCGCCCATTGCGCTGTCGCCGTTGATGTTGGCGTTCTCGCGTTTGAGGTCGGAATCGGCCGCGTCCTTGAACGCGATGTCCTCATAGGTTTTCATCAGCCGCGTGTTCATCTCGCGCACGCGGTTGCGCTCAGCCCGGTACAGGATGTACGCCTTGGCGGTGCGCACAAAGCCCTTTTCTATCAGGATGGCTTCAACCGTGTCCTGCACCTCCTCCACCGTGGGGGTGGCGGAGATGCTTTCGTTGCTTTCCAGCGACTGCACCACCAGGCGCGCGAGCTCCTTGGCGGTTTCCGGGCCTTTCTGGCTTTGAGAGGCGGTGAACGCCTTGAAGATGGCTTGCTCGATTTTGTCTTGCTCAAAAGGCACGCGACGCCCGTCGCGTTTGGTGATCATCTGTATCATGCGGGCACTCCTTTGATATGGTTCCAATACCGGAGTATAAGAAAGGGGATGCGGCTTGTCAACCCTCATCCCCAACTTATTGTATGTTATTTGTTTCCCTGGTACCACATGTTGTGGTGCGCGACTTGTTGTCAAGGCAGTCTTTCACTCCACGAAAGAGCGCTGCAAAATGCTCTACATGGTTCGCCAGCGGCAGTTTTATGCGGCTTGTGCGATGCTGTGATAGTGTTTTGAACGCATATGTCATACGACTTTCGCTAATAAGATTCGCATTTCTGATATGACTTATGCTGTACTGTTTCGCAAGGATGTGAGCGCCATGAAAAGAATGGCCATGATCGAACTGCTGGCGTGGAAGGAAGCCCGGCGGCGAAAGCCGTTGTTGGTAACAGGTGTGCGCCATTGCGGCAAAACCTATCTGCTCAGGCACTTTGGGGAAACACATTTCCCTGACTTTGCCTACCTTAACCTGGAACAGAACCCGCAGATTGCCTCCGTTTATGATGTGGATCTCAACCCGAAACGCATCCTCAACGATCTGTCCAACGCGATCCTCAGACGCAGCATCGTCCCGGGCCGGACCTTGCTGGTGTTGGACGAAATCCAAGCCGTACCCAAAGCCATCACGGCGTTAAAGTACTTTTCTGAGGAAATGCCCAGCCTGCACATCATCGGCGCGGGTTCCCTGCTGGGGGTCAGTCTGCGCAAAGGGGAGGCTTCCTTCCCGGTGGGCAAAGTGGACCATTTGCAGCTGCGCCCGATGGGCTTCCGCGAATTGGTATGGGCCTGCGGGCAGGAAACGCTGCAGAAAAGCCTGGAGGAGCGGAATCTGCAAGAGGAGCTGCCCCCGTATTATGTGGAGCCACTGACAAAAACGCTGCTCAACTACTATCTGGTCGGCGGCATGCCGGAAGCAGTGACGGCATGGGTCGAAACCCAGGATTTCAACGAAGTCCGGCAGGTGCAGACAAACATACTGTCCGGTTACGCGGCAGATTTCGCCAAGCATGCGCCACCCAGTGAGTTCGAGAAACTGGACGCGATCTGGCAGGCAATTCCCGCGCAGTTGGCAAAGGACAACGGCAAGTTTGTCTTCAGCCGGGTCAAGAAGTCGGCGCGCGCCAAGGATCTGGAAGCATCGATCCAGTGCCTGGTTGACGCGGGGCTGATCCATCTGCTCAAGAAGGTGGATCATGCCCAGATTCCGCTGTCCGCCCATGCGGACAACAGCTATTACAAGGTATACGCTTGTGATTCAACTCAGACCTCGATTTTTGGGTGTTTGTCGTTGCGGCGGTACAAAAC
Source organism: Bacillota bacterium (assembly GCA_019137115.1). GTDB lineage: Bacteria > Bacillota > Clostridia > Christensenellales > Aristaeellaceae > JAGVSV01. The sequence goes on along the minus strand of JAGVSV010000079.1, from coordinate 8,872 downwards.
GAACTTTCCGCCGATCACCTGCACCGGCGAGGCGCCCAGTTTTTCGCACAGGATGTCGCTGGCTTCGCGCGCGGACAGGGGCGCGTTTTGCTGCATGGCGCACTTGACCAGCTCCCGGGCGTTCAGCGCGTCATACGCTTCCTTGACCGTGGCGTCAGTCACGCCCTCCTTGCCGATGTACAGGATTACCGGGAGGGGATTGGCCATCGCGCGCAGCTGGGCGCGCTGTTTTGCCGTCAATTCCATTCTTATCTGCTCCTTTTAATGACAGGCGTCACAGCGTGATCCAGAAGCGCTGCAGGCGCTCGCCGGTCGGTTTGGTGCGTACATCCTCCATCACGCCGCCGTTGGCGAGGATCATGCGGCGGGAGGCTTCGTTGTTTTCATTGCAGGTGACCAGCACGCGATCCAACCCCAGGTCGCGGCACTTCGCAAGCGCCAGCTTCAGTTGCTGTTTGGCGTACCCTTTGCGGCGCTCGTTCGGGCGGATCGAATAGCCGATGTGACCGCCGTATTGAAGCAGCCAGTCGTTCAACTCGTGGCGTATGTTGGTCATGCCCACCAGCCGATTGTCCGTTTCCCGGATAAACAGGAGCGTGCTGTCCGGCACAAGGCCCGGCGCCCGCGTCTCCGGATGCGCATTGCGGTCCAGGTAGTCAAGCCACGCCTGCGCGGTGCTGAACTGCTGCAAGCCAGCCACACCGTTCATCTGACGGTCATTTGCCAGCGACTCATCGCGGTAGGACATGATCTGGTCAGCATATGCCATTGACGGTGCAGCCAGAAAGCAATGCTCCCTCATGGGTTGATCCTTTCTGCCTGACTATTCCACAAAATCAAACGACAGGTCGCCGATTTCCACGGTGTCGCCTTCCTTGGCGCCGGCAGCCCGCAGCCGGTCAATGGCGCCGGAACGCCGCAGGGTGCGGTGGAACCACTGCAGGCTTTGGTAGTCGTCAAAGTTGACCGTGCCGATCAGATTGTCCATGGACGGGCCGCTCAGGATGTATACGCCGTCCTGTTTTAGCACCTCATAGCCTGTCACTTGCGGCTCGGGGTCGTAGACGGCTTCGGGGAAGCGCTCGGCTTCGGGCAATTCCGCCAGCAGCTTGATCACTTCATCCAGCAGCGCCGGGAAACCCTGCCCCGTCGCCGCGCTGACCGGGAATACCGGCACGCGCCCTGCGGCTTCCCGCAGGCGCGGCACATGGTCTTGCGCGCCCGGCAGATCCATCTTGTTGGCGGCGATCAGCTGCGGGCGGTCGGCCAGGTCGCCGTACCGGGACAGCTCCCGGTTGATGGTGGCCAGGTCCTGCACCGGGTCGCGCCCTTCGCTGCCGGACGCGTCCACCACATGGATCAGCAGGCGCGTGCGCTCGACATGCCGAAGGAAGGAAAATCCCAGTCCCGCGCCCTCGCTGGCGTGCTCAATCAGCCCGGGGATGTCCGCCATGGCAAAGCTGACGCCCTTGTGCGACACAATGCCCAGGTTGGGCGTGAGCGTGGTGAACGGATAGTTGCCGATCTTGGGGCGCGCCGCCGAAACCGCCGTCAGGATCGAGGACTTGCCCACGTTGGGGAAGCCCACCAGCCCGACGTCGGCGATGGTTTTCAGTTCCAGCACAAAGTCGCGCCACTCGGTCTTCTGGCCGGGTTTGGCAAAGTTAGGCGCCTGCCGGGTCGGCGTGGCAAAGCGCGCGTTGCCGTGCCCGCCGCGCCCTCCGCGCAGCAGCACCCGGCGCTCGCCATCCTCAAACATGTCCGCCACAACCTGGTCGGTTTCCTTGTCCTTGATGATGGTGCCCACCGGCACGCGGATGACCAGCGTCTCCCCCGACTTGCCGGTGCGACGGGCGTCGGCGCCGTTGGCGCCATCCTCGGCCATGTATTTGCGGCGGTAGCGGAAGTCCATCAGCGTGTGCATGTTGCGGTCGGCGACAAACACAATGTCGCCGCCCACGCCGCCGTCACCGCCGTCCGGCCCGCCGTTTTGCACGAACTTCTCCCGGTGGAAGGACACCGCCCCGTTGCCGCCGTTGCCGGCCTTAAGCGCAAGCGCGGCGCGGTCTACAAAGGACGCCACGCCTTACGAACGCTGGGCGCGGACTTCCTCGTCCTCGCCCAACACGCGGTACATGTCCGGCGCGTTTTCCTTGCGCACATTGTCCTGCACGGACACGACCTCATAGCGGCCCAGGCGCGCCCCAAAGCGGATTTCCATCACGTCGCCAGGGTTGACCTCGGCGCCGGCCTTGGCCACGCGGCCGTTTAATGTAACGCGGCCGCCGTCGCAGGCTTCCTTGGCCACCGTGCGGCGCTTGATGATGCGCGAAACTTTCAGGTATTTGTCCAATCTCATGCTTTCGTGGTTTCCTCCATGTGGTCGGTGTGTACCGTTTGTCAAAAAAGCAGGGCGGATCACCGCCCTGCCCATGAACGTCCGCTGAACGTTAGTTCAGGGTGTCCTTGAACGCCTTGCTCGCCTTGAACACAGGCGCCTTGGAGGCCTTGACCTTGATCTCGGCGCCGGTGCGCGGGTTGCGCGCGGTGCGGGCGGGGCGCGTACGGCTCTCGAATGTGCCAAAGCCGATCAGCTGCACCTTGTCGCCCTTTTTCAGAGCGGTCTGGATGGTCTGGATGGTGGTGTTGACGGCTTTCTCGGCGTCTGCCTTCTTCAGGTCCGCAGCCTTTGCTACGGCCGCGATCAGTTCGGTCTTGTTCATGTTGGACCCTCCTACACAATTAATGAAGCCAACCGGTCACAATATCATACCCTTGCTTCGGCACCAGTATACATCCATGGACGACAAAGTCAACTGTTTCCACGCTTTTTTGTCTGCATGAATGGCTTTTTCCATCCATTCCAGCCTTTTGATGAACGTATCGGTTGAAATATGGACCGTTTCCTCGGGGTCTACTTCAAGCAGACGCGCAACGTTTACACAGGAAAAAAACAAATCCCCCACTTCACCGGCATAATCCCCGTCGGTTAGGATGGCTTCCTGCACCTCGCGGGCTTCCTCCACCACCTTTTTGAGCGCTTCCAGCGCATCGGGAAAGTCGAACCCCACCTTGGCGGCGCGCTCCTGCGCCTTGTGCGCGCGCAACAGGGCGGGCAACCCCTGCCCGATGCCGCGCAGGCGGTCGGTGAGCGTTTCCTCGCCGCGCTCCTTCGCCTTGATGCTCTCCCACTGGGTCAGCACCTGCCGGGAGGTCAGCGCCTTGTCGGCGCTGAAGATGTGTGGGTGGCGCGCGATCATCTTCTGGCACACGGCGGTGGTGATGTCGGTTAGGTCCAGCGTGCCGTACTGTTCCCCCACATTCGCGTGAAATACCACCTGCAGCAGCACGTCGCCCAGTTCATCGGCCGCGTGCGCCCAGTCCTCCTGGCGGATGGCGGCGGCGGTCTCGTAGGCTTCCTCGATCAAGTATTTCGCCAGCGTCTGGTGGGTCTGCTCCCGGTCCCACGGGCAGCCGTCCGGCGCGCGCAGACGCGCCATCAGATCGATCAGATCCTGCACGTCATAGCGCTGCTTGTCGGCAAACGCCTTGGGCAGCACCAGCGCCAGCGCGGTGTGGTCATAGTGCTCCTGGCGGTCCAGCTCCTCCAGCGCGATCAGCTTGCTGGGCCGTGCCGCCTCCTGGCTGGGGGGATAGAAGTGCACCGGCGTGTCGGCGTCGTGGAACGCCAGCAGTTTCAGCTTGACATCGCCCGCCAATGCGCGGGTGTTGATCTCGCTGATGGCCACCGGGTGTTGTGCATCTGTTATCTTCAGCCCCATCGCTGACGAAACAATCACCGGGGCGTCCGCTGGCGCGTTGGCCAACGCGAGGCCCGCCAGCGGCACGCCGGGCAGGAGGACGGGCGTGCCATTCGCCATCGCACGCAGCACCCGCACGCTTTCGTCCTGGCTGGGGTCGGGCACCGCGTAGACCACGGGGCCGCTTTCTGACAAGTTCAGCACATATTCGGCCGCGCGCTGCGCGAGCACGTCAAAATCATCGCTGTCCCCATGCAGGTGATCCAGCGTTGCAAAGGGCACGCCTTCGCCTTTCAGATAATCCGCCACCGGGTGCACGCCGGTGCGCAGCACGAGGGTTTGAGCCTTGTGCATGGCGGACAGCGCGCCCAGCGTCAGCAAATCCACGGGCCCGGGGCCCAGCGGTACGATCGTCAGGTTGGTCATTTTTTCTTTCCCTTCAGGAACTTTGGCAGGTCGCTGCGCCGGATGGCGCCCACGGCAAATGCCGCGACAAAGAACACCGCGGCCGCCGTGAGCACCGCCACGCCCAGCAGCGTCCAGGAGGTGTTGAGCCGTTCGCCCCACATTTGGCGCATCAGCAGCACCGGCAGCGCCATGGCAATGGTCGCGGCGGCGGGCTTGACCAGCACCTCATCCCACCGGATGCGCATTCTGGCGTATCTGGCGACATAGTAGAGGTTGGGCGCCAGGCTCACCGCATAACAGATCAGCGACGCGTAGGGCGCGCCGCTGATGCCCACCTCGGGGATGCGCACCAGCGTGTAGTTGACCAGCACCTTGAGCGCCACGCCGATGGCCAGCGTGATCATGGGAATGCGCTGTTTGTGCAGCCCCTGCAAAATGCCGCTGGTGGCCTGCACCTGGGTGAACAGCAGAATCGTCAGGCTGCTGATCTCCAGCAGCCGCGCGCCTATCTGCAAATCGGCAGCGGAATACTTGCCGCTGCCCCCGAAAAGCAAAAACAGAATGGGCTCGGCCAGCAGGCTCATACCCACCGCGGACGGAAAGCCGATCACCGACGCCACGCGCAGGCCCGCGCTTGCGTCATGGGCGATGGCGCCATATTCTTTTTGCTCAAAGGCGGCGCTGATGGCGGGCACCAAGTTAGCGGCGGTGGCCATCGCCAGCGCCGTGGGCACGTTGATCAGCGTGAGCACAAGGCCCGTGTACACGCCGAAGCTGATCCGTGCCTGCATGATGGGCAGATAATCGCTCATCAGGTTGATCAGCATGAAGGAGTCCACAGCGCCCGCCAGCGGCACAATGCATGCACCGATGGTGATGGGCACGGAGATCCATGTGAGTTCCCGCGCCAGCGCGCGCCGCCGGGGCAGCGGCAGCTCGGCCTGCGGCAGCGCGTCAAAGGCAGGCTTCTGCCTGCGCTCGTCCGCCATCATGTAGACCAGCGCCACAGCTTCGGCGATCGAGGTGCCCAGCAGCGCGCCCGCCGCGCCCATGGCAAAGCCCCCGCGCGCCATGCCCCATGCCGCCAATGGCAACGCCACGGCCACCTTGCCCACCTGCTCAATCAACTGCGAGATCGCCGTGGGCACCATTCGCCGCCGCCCCTGCATGAACCCGCGGAACGCGCTCATTACGCACACAAAAAACAGGCTGGGCGCGATCATGATAAAGCCCAGCTGCGCGTCCCGGCTGCCCGAGGCGCGCGCCAGAAAGGGGCTTGCCCCCACCATCGCCAGCATGCCCAGCATGCCCACCACGCCCAACAGCAGCAGCGCCACGTTGAACGTGGCGTGCGCGCTGCGGCGGTCGTCCCTTACCAGAAACCCCGAGATCATCCGGGAGATGGCCACGGGGATACCGGCCGACGAGATGGTCAGCATCAGGTTGTAGGTGGGGAACACCTGGTGGTAGACGGCCATGCCCTCCGGGCCGATGGCGCCCGCCAGGGGAATCTTGTACAGCACGCCGACCGCCTTGCAGATCAGCCCGGCAATGCCCAGGATCGAAATGCCCCCCACCAGGGATTTCTGCGGCTTTGTCATGGGTTAGATGTCGTTGTCCTCCCCGGTTTGTTCGTCCTGCTCGTTCTGCTCGTCCATTTTTTCGGCTTCCGGGTCGTGGAAGGGATCGGTCGTGGGATCGGGCAGGTCGTTCTCGTCGTCCTCGGGTGCTGCGATGTCCACGTCCACAATGCGGCTGCCCTCCTGCACGCGCATCAGGCGCACGCCCTGCGTGACGCGCCCGCACACGCGGATGTCCATGACCGGCGTTCTAATGATCGTGCCGTCCTGTGTGATCATCATCACCTCGGCGGTTTCGTTGACCATCAGCATCATCGCGAGCTTACCGGTTTTTTTGGTCAGGCGCATGGCCGTGACGCCCTGGCCGGCGCGGCCCTGCTGGCGGTACTCGCTGATGTCTGTGCGCTTGCCGTAGCCAAACTCGGTAATGGTCAGCACCTGCTTGTCTTCCTCGACGGCCATCATCGATACCACGCTGTCGCCGGGCTTTAGGCGCATGCTGCGCACGCCCATGGAGGCGCGCCCTGTTGTGCGGATGGCGCTTTCGGCAAAGCGGATGGCCATGCCTCTGGTGGTGGCCAGCATGACCTCGCTGTCGCCGTCGGTCAGTTGCACGCCGATCAACTCGTCGTCGTCTTTCAAGTTTATCGCGATCAGGCCCGAGCGCCGCAGGTTGATAAAGTCCGCCAGCGGCGTCTTCTTGATCATGCCGTTGCGGGTGGCCATCAGCAGGTTTTCGTCGCTTTCCCGGTCAGGGACAGGCAGCATCATGGTCACCTTTTCGCCGCCTTCCAGCTGCAGAAGGTTGACAATCGCCGTGCCGCGCGCGGTGCGCCCGGCCTCGGGGATGTCGTAGCATTTCAGTCCATACGCCCGGCCGCGGTCGGTGAAGAACAGCATGTCGCTGTGGGAGTTGACTACGTACATCTGCTCGACATAGTCCTCCTCCCGGGTGGTCAGCGCTGCCACGCCGCGGCCCCCGCGGTTCTGCGAGCGGTAGGTGGACTGGCTCAGGCGCTTGACGTAGCCGAAGTGTGTCATGGTGACCACCATGTCGTCCACGGGGATTAAATCGGCGATGTCTATCTCGCCCTCCACCGGGGAGATCCTGGTGCGGCGGTCATCGGCAAACCGGTCGCGCAGCTGCACGATTTCCTCGCGGATGACGGTCAGCAGCACGCTGCGGTCATCCAGGATGGAGCGCAGGTAGGCGATGGTCTTGAGCAGCGCGTCATACTCCTCCTGCAGCTTGTCGGCTTCCAGGTTGGTCAGCCGCGCCAGGCGCATGTCCAGGATGGCCTGCGCCTGCCGGTCGGAGAACGCGAACTTCTCGATCAGATCGTTCTTGGCGGTGGGCACGTCCTTGGAGGTGCGGATCAGGTGCACGATCTCGTCAATGATGTCCAGCGCCTTTAATAGGCCTTCCACGATGTGTGCGCGCGCAAGGGATTTTTCCAGGTCATACCGGGTGCGCCGGGTGATCACGTCCTCCTGGTGCAACAGGTAATAGGACAGCATTTCCTTGAGCGACAGCACCCGCGGTTCGCCGTTGACAAGCGCCAGCATGATGGTGCCAAAGGTGTCCTGCAGCTGCGTGTGCTTGTACAGGTAGTTGAGGACGACCTGCGCCTGGGCGTCGCGCTTCAGGTCAATGACGATGCGCATGCCCTCGCGGTCGGACTCATCGCGGATGTCGGCGATGCCGTCCAGCCGCTTTTCGTGCACAAGCTCGGCGATCTTGGTGATCAGCCGCGCCTTGTTGACCAGATAGGGGATCTCGTTGATCACGATGCGGTCGCGCCCGTTGGCCATGCTTTCCACTTCGGACTTGGCGCGCACGGTGATCTTGCCGCGGCCGGTGTGGTACGCCTCCCGGATGCCGCTGGTGCCCAGAATGATGCCCCCGGTGGGGAAATCCGGGCCCTTGATGTGCTCCATCAGGCCATTTAAATCAATATCCGGGTTGTCAATCAGCGCCAGCACGGCGTTGATGGTCTCGCCCAGGTTGTGCGGCGGGATGTTGGTGGCCATGCCCACGGCGATGCCGTTGCTACCGTTGACCAGCAGGTTCGGAAATCGGCTGGGCAGCACGCTGGGCTGGGTTAAGGTGGCGTCAAAGTTGGGGTAGAAATCCACCGTGTCCTTGTCAATGTCCTGTAACAGGTGCATGGACAGCTTGCTCAAGCGTGCCTCGGTATAGCGCATGGCGGCCGCGCTATCGCCGTCCACCGATCCAAAGTTGCCCTGGCCTTCCACCAATAAATAGCGCGTGTTAAAATCCTGCGCGAAGCGCACCATCGCGTCATACACGCTGGATTCGCCATGCGGGTGGTATTTGCCCAGCACGTCGCCCACGATGCGCGCGCTTTTGCGGAACGGCTTGTCGGCGGCCATGCCCAGCTCGTTCATCGCGTACAGAATGCGGCGGTGCACGGGCTTTAGGCCATCGCGCACATCAGGCAGCGCGCGGTTGACGATCACCGCCATCGCGTAGGAGATAAAAGATTTCTTGACCTCGCCGTCCAGCTCCGTGGGCAGCAGGCGGTCCTTAATTTCGCTCATAAACGTCCTTTCGGCAGCGCATTACAGGTCCAGGTCGGTGACCAGCGCGTAGTTTTCCTGGATAAACTCCCGCCGGGGCTCCACCTGGTCGCCCATCAGCAGGGTCAGCGTTTCGTCCGCGGCAATGGCGTCCTGGCTGGTCACCTGCATCATGGTGCGGGTCGCCGGGTTCATGGTGGTGTCCCACAACTGCTCCGACGACATTTCGCCCAGGCCCTTGTAGCGCTGCAGTTCGGGCATCGGGTCGCGGCCGATCTCATCCAGCAGCTTGTTCAGCTCATTGTCGTCATAGACATAGTATTCCTTCTTGCCCTTGGTCACCTTGTAGAGCGGCGGCATGGCGATGTACACAAAGCCACCGTCCACCAGCGGCCGCATATAGCGGTAGAAGAACGTAAGCAGCAGGATCCGGATGTGCGCGCCGTCCACGTCGGCGTCCGTCATGCACACGATGCGGTGGTAGCGCAGTTTGGTTATGTCAAAGTCATCCCCTACGCCGCAGCCAAAGGCGGTGATCATGTTCTTGATCTCGGCGTTGGCCAGCGCCTTGTCCAGGCGCGT